>CALKVB010000181.1 GCA_937996605.1 uncultured Oxalobacteraceae bacterium
CATAAAGCCCAATGGAATCCCAATCATGGCAGCCAAACCGAAGCCCAAAGCCACGCGCTTCAAAGAAGCATAGATATTCCAACCTATGCCTTGATCGTTCGGGCCGTTCTGATAAAAAGGATCGGCAAACACTTTCAATGCTTCTTGATAAGTAGCGGTTGGGGTGGGTAATGCGCTGTTCTTTTCCGCAATAATGGACCAAATTAACACCAAAAGCGCGATCCCCAACACTTGCGGCAATAGCTGCACAGCGAAGCCAGCGAGTTTGTTCAACCAGGCTCGAAGTGGCTTCACTGTCGGCGTGCTTTTACTGCTGGTTGTCTTATTTGGTACCTCACTTGTTGCAGCAATCGGTGCTTGACTCATGCTTCTGTCCTCTGCTGCGGGTAGTGAATTCATCTCTAACTTACTTAGTGTCGCAGTCATGACTGTTCTCACGCTTTGATTTTGAAAGAGTTCGCATACGCTGCGGGATTTTTGCCATCCCACAGGATGCCATCGAGGAGCTTGCTTTTGCGCATAGGGTCTTTCGGTACGTTGACCTTGGCTAAGCTGGCTCCTTCTTTGTACAGATCGATGCGATTGACGGCTTGTGCCACCGCCAAATAGTCGGGATCAGCTTTTAGTAATCCCCAACGACGATGCTGAGTCATAAACCACATACCGTCGGAAAGGTAAGGGAAATTCACAGCGCCATCGTTGAAGAACTTCATGTAGTTAGGATCATCCCAAGTCTTACCTAAACCATTTTGGTAGCGACCGAGAATCCTTTGGTTGATGACATCGACTGAGGTATTCACATACGATTTCTCGGCGATGGTTTCGGCCATTTTTTGTTTATTGCTGAGCGAAGCGTCGATCCAACGTCCTGCTTCTAGGATGGCGGCAACCACAGCGCGTGCGGTGTTCGGATATTTTTGTGAAAACTCCGCTGTCGTGCCCAATACTTTTTCAGGGTGATCACGCCAGATATCTTGGGTCGTTACTGCGGTAATGCCAATGCCGTCTGCCACGGCACGGTGATTCCAAGGTTCACCGACGCAGTAGCCATCCATATTATCAACCCGCATATTGGCCACCATTTGGGGTGGCGGTACAGTAATGACTTTGGTATCTTTCATAGGATTGATTCCATGCGCTGCTAACCAATAGTAGAGCCACATGGCATGGGTGCCCGTTGGAAATGTCTGCGCGAAGGTGTAATCGCGTTTTTCCTTTTGCATCAGTTTGGCTAAGCCAGGTCCATCAACCGCCCCCTTATCTGCAAGCTTCTTGGAGAGCGTGATCGCTTGACCATTGTTATTGAGCGTCATCAAAATGTTCATGTCCTTTTTGGGACCACCGATGCCAAGTTGTACGCCATAAATCAGGCCATAAAGAACATGTGCAGCATCGAGTTCGCCATTGACTAACTTGTCGCGCACACTGGCCCAAGAGGCTTCTTTGGTGGGGATAATTTTGACGCCATATTTCTTATCGAAACCGAGTACGGAGGCCATCACCACAGAGGCACAATCGGTAAGTGGAATGAAGCCGATTTTGACTTCTTCTTTCTCAGGCTTATCTGAACCCGCGGCCCATACACCGCCTGTGCTCAGGCTTAGCATGCTACCTGCCGCCAAGGCGCTGGCACTTTGCAAGAGTTGGCGCCGACTAGGGCTAACGGGGCGATGGGTGTCGTTGGCATGTTGAACCTCTTGGTTTGAGTTGGCAGATACTTGCTTGTCCATGGTTTCACTCCAGCTTTAGGTAAACGTCAAATTACATTTCAAATTTTTCCGAACGCGCAAAACAAAAAAGACGCCTTCTCATCGCACTAGAACTAGTGCATGAGTAAGACGTCTTTGTCTGGTGGAATCGAACCGCCGTTGGCTCGATGTCCGCGGTACCCAATTCGGGGTACTTACATCAACTTGAGCAAGTTGCGTGCCAAGTGGTATCTGCTTGATTTAGCCCTGATGAAGCTTGTTACAGGTAAAAAAGGAAGCGACATGCACCGAATTGGATGCGCATTTTGGTGCGCTGCACCAAAAAAGTACGTGGACTGGTATTCATCCATTAGGCATCCAGCCTCAACCCAGAAGATCGGCAACATCCAAAATACGTTGCGCTAAATCGACCAACTTGAGGTTTTTTTCCATCGCTTGTTTGCGTAGTTTTTGATAGGCGTCGTTTTCGCTCAAGTGATGTTTTTCCATCAGTATGCCCTTGGCTCTATCGATGATTTTGCGCTCTGCTAATTTGCTCTTGGTTTCACTTAATTCCGTGCGTAGCTTTTGATCGGCATTGAAACGCGCCACGGCAACTTCGAGCACAGGTTTGACTCGCTCTACTTGAAGCCCAGCCACAACATACGCAGAAACCCCAGCGCTCATCGCCGCTTCTAGTTGTGATGGTGTTCCTTCTTCGGTAAACAGCACGATAGGGCGGGGCGCATCGCGACTGACCATGACCAAGTCTTCGAGCACATCGCGGGCATCTGATTCCGCATCAATAATGATGAGATCTGGCTGCAGTTGGGTGATTCTTTCCACTAAATACAGATCACCTGGGATAGAAGCAACCACGTTGTATCCGGCTTGCAGTAATCCAATTCTCAAGTCGCGCGAACGAGCGCGTTGTTGTTGTAAAGCAGGATCCTCCTCCATCTCTGCGAGGGATGAGTGGTCGACAGTATTAATCACCACAATTCTCAGACTAGTGGCATGCGGGTCGAGCAAAATAGTTCCTTTGGCTGTGAAATGGTCAAAGCGTTCT
Organism: uncultured Oxalobacteraceae bacterium; assembly: GCA_937996605.1. Taxonomy (GTDB): domain Bacteria; phylum Pseudomonadota; class Gammaproteobacteria; order Burkholderiales; family Burkholderiaceae_D; genus Undibacterium. Next base: position 2,758 of record CALKVB010000181.1, read on the forward strand.
TCTTTGAATGAATGCAAGGATCGCGCCAACAACGCATCTTGGTCTTGTATGTAGAGTTTTTTATAAGATGATGGACAAAAGCGAAGAGTTCACCGAGAGCACATCATCACTTCACAGTCGGCCACTACAGTCACTACTCGATCAACTTTAGAGGTCTGTCGCCCATCATGACTAATCTTGTTCTCACCATTCAACTGCAGTTGGATATTCACTCCGGTCATTTGGAATTAACAAGTTCTTTCGCCCCAGGCCAGGCGGAAAAACGGCATCATCATCTCTTCGCTTTACTGCGAGAAGTGCGTCGGCTTCATCCACAATCGATTGTGATTCATGCGTTTGGTTTAAGGGAAGTGCAGGCCATTGCCCAACTTCTCATCACAATGTTGAAAAGTTTCATGCCGCGCTGCCAGCTAGAGATTATTGCGAGAGATGCGGCGCAAGCTTAGGATCGCACTGCAGGTTTGCCGTAGGCGCTCGCGTCGATTTCCACTACAATGTCCCTAATTAATTTCTGCATTGGTAGAACATCGATGGCAAGACTTCCGCGTCTGGTTATTCCACATCAAGCGCATCACATTACGCAGTCGGGTATCGACGGCAAGACTTTGTTCGTCGATACCGCCGACTATACGGCTTTCCTCGATTGGCTGAAGTCAGGTGCAAAACAGTTCGGGGTAGCGCTGCATGCCTATAGCATCTTACCTGATCGCTTTCATCTATTAGCGACCCCAAGCGACGAGCTTGCACTGGGCAAGATGATGCAATGGTTGGGACGCTACTATGTGCCTTACTTTAATGCGAAATACAAACGCAGCGGCTTATTGTGGCAAGGACGCTTTAAGGCGACCGTGATTGAGGCATCAACTTACTTCTTACCGTGTTGCGTGTTGATTGAAGAGATGGCGGTTCGCCTGCACTTGGCGCACGAGCCGGCGAATTATCCGTGGTCGAGCTGTCAGCATCATTTGGGTTTGCGAGCTGATCCTTTGGTCGCAGACCACGCCATGTATTGGGGCTTAGGGAATACACCGTTTCAACGCGAAGCGGCCTATCGTGAACTGCTCGAGCGTGGCTTGTCTTCAGCTAACTTTACCGCCATCAGCGACGCCACCAGCAAGGCTTGGGTACTTGGTTCTGAGTTTTATAAAGCTGAAATGGCGAAGCTCACAGAGCGCAGGGTGGAACCAGTGCCGCGAGGGCGTCCGCGTAAGCATAAACCTAGCGATTAAACATTTTTAGGAGCAGACACCATGCGTTATATTATTCTCAGCGTAATGCTAGCAACGAGTGCCATGGTGAGTGAGGCCTTTGCGCAAAAGCCTGCGGCAGATCTGATCATACACAATGCGAAAGTATGGACGGTTGATGCGAATAAACCCCAAGCGCAAGCCGTAGCCGTCTTACACAATAAAATAGTCGCTGTTGGCTCAGAGACGACGGTCATGGCTTGGCGCGGCAAACATACTGCCGTGATCGATGCCAAAGGTAGGCGTTTGCTGCCTGGCTTCAATGATGCGCATGTGCATTTTGCCGATGGCGGTAACTCGTTATCAGAGGTCGACTTAAAGGACGCCGCTTCACCGCAGGAGTTTGCACAGAGAATTGCCTCGCATGCAGCTAAGATGCCTGAGGGAGAATGGATTCTGGGTGGAAACTGGGACGACCAAGCCTTCAGTCAACCACAACTACCGACGCGGCAAATGATTGATGCGCTCACTGCTGAGCGCCCTGTATTTGTGACGCGTTATGATGGCCACATGGCGGTTGCCAATTCTTTGGTATTGAAACTTGCGGGCATTGATCGCCATACACCGGATCTCCCTGGTGGTGAGATTGTTCGTGATAAAGAGGGTAATCCAACAGGTTTATTGCGCGATGCTGCAATGGATTATGTGTTCAAAGTAATTCCTGAGCCGAGCAAAGAAAAACGTCTGCGCACTATCAAAGCGGGTTTGCAATACGCATTAAGCCAGGGCGTGACGAGCCTGCAAGATATGAACCCGCTGTTGAGCGATATCGCGATTTATGCGGAGCTTGCAGAACGTGGTGAACTCAGTTCACGTATGTATGTGGCGCCGATGCTGGAATATGTAGATGACGTCAACAAGCTGGGAATTCGACGCGGATTTGGGACTGATTTTTTGCGCATGGGTGCTTTCAAAACCTATGCCGACGGCTCTTTAGGTTCGAGCACGGCTTATTTCGAACAAGCCTACACCGATACACCGGAGACACGTGGCATGTTGTCGGCAGAAATGCTCAATCACCAGCAAATGCGCGAACGCTTAATGAAAGCAGATGCGGCTGGCAATCAACTTTGTATTCATGCGATTGGCGATGCTGGTATCTCGGTGACACTTGATCTTATCGAAGAGATGCAACGGCTGCACGGACCAAGAGATCGCCGTTTGCGTATCGAACATGCACAACATTTAGCGGCGAAAGATTTCGCACGTTTTGCGGCCTTGAATGTGATCGCCTCAGTGCAACCTTATCATGCTGTTGATGATGGCCGATTTGTTGATCAACGCATAGGCAAGGATCGCGCGAGTCGTACTTATGCCTTTCGCAGCTTTCTGCAGCACGGCGTGAAGTTGGCGATAGGTACTGATTGGACAGTTGCGCCTTTAGATCCGCTGGCAACGATACATGCCGCAGTGAGCCGAGCTACGCTCGACGGTAAACACCCGCAAGGTTGGTACCCAGAACAAAAGCTCAGCGTCGCGGAAGTAGTTTACGGCTATACCATGGGCTCCGCCTTTGCCGAGTTTCAGGAGCAAAATAAGGGCAGTATCAGCGTTGGAAAATGGGCAGATATGGTACTGCTATCCGAAGATATTTTTCAGATCAAAGCAGAACGCATCAAGGATGTGAAGGTTGACATGACGATCGTCGGTGGGAAGTTGGTGTTCGACCGTCTTAAGTCAAACACCGCGCGTTAAAAGTAATCGCGCTTTGGCAGCATGAAAGCCAGTTCATGCTGCCGATGCTATCTCTATCAACGATTAATGATGATGACCGTGTTCGCCATGAACATGGCGGTGAGCGATTTCTTCGTGCGTTGCTGGACGCACTTCTAACACGTTCAAACCCACTTTCAGGGTTTTACCAGCGAGTGGATGATTACCATCCAACATCACTTGGTCGCCTTTGATCTTGAGCACGGTGTAAATCGTTTCTTCACCTTGATCATTCACACCTTGCATCGCACCGCCGACTTTCACGCCGGGTGGGAAGTCTTTCTTGGAAATCGTACGCAACAAACTTTCATCGCGCACACCGAATGCGTCTTCTGGAGGCAGAGTCAAATTTGCTTTGAAACCAGCGGCTTGGCCTTGCAGGGCTTCTTCAATTTTCGGCAATAGGTTGTCGTAACCGCCATGCAAATAGGCGACAGGCGTTTTGCCATCTTCGAGTACTTTGCCAGTGCTTTCACTGACAGTCAGGCGCAGGGTAACGACGGTATCTTTATCAATAATCATGATGCAATTCTTTCGGGACAATTAAAAACTGTAGCATGATAACCGAAATACGATAGCGAAAAGTCGAACGCAAAATCCCAAGTAAAGGCGTCTGGTCGCTTCCAGTACTGAAGTCGGGATAGAAAGTCTTTGCTTCGTGTGTTAGCTTGCCAACAGTGAAGTTCAGGGATTGGGCTACTAAGGTGTTGAGGGTTTGTCTAGTGCAGTGTTGATACACAAATGCTTCGTTAAGGCGTCGCTAGCGCCGCTAAACTCAATCAAGGCTTGCGCTTTATATCGATCGCATCACTTATTATGCAAAAGTTAAGCTTGTATTGTGTGTCATCCTTTCTTTTTTGCAATCGCCTTGATCTAAAATTGAGAACGCAAAATGCGCTTGTTGTAAAAAATCCGTTTAACACTTGTTTACGCTGGAAGTCGGCGCAGCAGCGGGTGAAAAGTGTTGACATGAGGTAACTCCATTGGCAAAGTTGATCGATATGGCTTGTACTTGCTAATAACGGTTGAATAGCGTTATCGAGTGGCGTGCCCCTTTATAACTTTAGGTGGGCGATTGAAGAATTTGCTGCATATTTTTAAGCACGGAGTTCTGTCCCTAAGCCTGCTAGGCTTGATGTGGCTGTCTGCCTGCTTGTCGGCTGATGCTGCGTCAACTTCGGAACTACGCTTTCAGCGCTTATCTGCCTTGGGCGCAGATCAACTATCCACGCTCTCATTGCTCCAAGATCGTCAAGGCTTTGTGTGGATAGGTACGAATAATGCAGGCTTGTATCGCTTTAACGGTTATAACAGCGAGAAATTTCAAAATCAGGCGAATAACCCAGCAAGTTTGCCGCACGACCGTATCTCGGCTTTATTCGAAGATAAAGAAGGCCGCATTTGGGCCGGTACACAAAACGGCTTAGCGCGGTTTAATCCTGAAACTAACGACTTTACTCGATTCATCTTTGATCAAGGGCCGAGTAATCAGCGCATTATTAAAGCAATTGTCTCGGACGGTAAAGATGGTCTGTGGCTAGCGACTTGGGGTGGTTTGCAACATTTTGACCCTAGTACAGGCAAATTTATTTTGTATGCCCATGATCCGGCACGTTCAGATAGCTTGGGTAAGAATGACCTGAATGCAATCGCCGTCGATCAACAAGGAGGGGTTTGGGCAGGAACTTGGCCGGCAGGGATAGACTATCTTCCTCCGGGTTCCAACAGTTTTCGTCATTTTCGAATTGATGATGACAGTGCTCCCGACTCTAAATTAAATATCGTACGTTCTCTGTATATCGACGAGCAACAGCATCTTTGGATGGGTACTGAGAACGGGGTTGTGCGCTGGAATACGAAAACGGAGTGGGCAAATCGACGTCGCCTTGATACCCCTTCGAGCCGTGTCAACTATCTGTACAACGATAGACACGGTACCTTGTGGGCGGCCACTCTTTCTGCTGGCCTGTTACGTTGGGATGCGGCGAACGAGCGTTTTACACAGTTCGTTAAACAGGCCATCGATCCTTACAGCTTACCCTCAGACGATGTGCGTGCCGTGTTGCATGATCGCGGTGGGATGTTGTGGTTGGCTACGCTTACCGATGGTATTGCACTAACCAATCTCAATAGTAGAGGTTTTAAACGCATTATCCCTTTTGATGCCGATGAGAATAATCCTCGACCGAATAATTCCTTATTACGTATCGTCGGTAAAGGGGATGGACGACTGTGGCTGAGTAGCCATAGTGGCGTGGCTTTGTTTAATCCTTCAAGCGGCAAAGTTGATAAGCAATTTAGGGCGGACAAAAAACGTAAAGGTGCCTTAAGCAACGATCTTGCGTATAGCATGTATCAAGAAAAAAACGGCCCGCTGTGGGTCGGTACCTCGGTTGGATTGAATCGACTCGATGAGACCACTGACCAGTTCAAAACATTTCATTTTGGAAGTATTGCTGACGATTATATTAACGTGGTCGCGCCAGGTGGAGCGGGAGTATTGTGGTTAGGTACAGGAGACAGCCTTATCCGTTACGATACGGTGGCAGATCAATTCCGCAAATACACACCAGATCCTAAAGACGCGAATAGTCGCAGTGCCAAAGGAACTACGGTAATTTTGCAAGACAGCACGGGACGCTTGTGGGCTGGTGCAGAATGGGTCGGTGGCGGCTTAGACTTACTCGAGCAAGGCAGCAGTAATTTTAAGCATTTCAAACATGATCCGAATAAGACCGATAGTATCAGTGCGGACAATATTTCTTCTATACATGAAGATGCTAAGGGAAGAATTTGGGTCGGTGCGATTAATGGTCTGAATCAAATAGTGATAGCGCCTGACGGCAGCGTGAGTTTTAAACGTTTTAATGATCAGCACAGTATTGGGAACGCTAAGATAGTAGCAATTGAAAGTGACTTGAGTGGGAAACTGTGGATATGCACGGTTGACGGCTTGATTCTGTTTGATCCAGATAGTGGTGAGATCTCTCGTTATACTGTCAGCGATGGATTGTCAGATAATTTTGCAGGACCATCGCATCGAAGCGCAGAGGGCGTGCTGTATTTTGGGGGTACCAAAGGGATGACTGCAGTCTATCCCGAACGAGTACACCGGATTACTGTCTCACCGCAAATAGCGATTACCGACATTAGCGTGTTTAATCGCTCCCTTAAATCTGGCAAAGCACCGAATAGCGTTCGCCTAGAGGGTTCAGTGACGGCACCAAGATCCTTGGTGATTGGCCAGCAAGAGTCTGTTTTTTCTCTGGAATTTGCCGCGCTACATTTTACCAATCCAGCACAAAATCGTTATGCCTATCGTCTTGCTGGGTTTGATCGTGACTGGGTCGAAGTTGACGCCGATCATCGCAACGCGACTTACACCAATCTCAATCCGGGCGAATATACTTTTCAGGTAAAAGCCAGTAATGATCTTGGCATGTGGAGTGATCATATCGCCAGTGTCAATATTTCGATACCACCGCGCTATTGGCAGACTGTATGGTTTCGATGGTTAGTATTCTTCTGCACAAGTGGTTTGTTATTTGCGATCTATCGCTGGCGAGTGGGACATTTGACGCGCGATCAAGCGAGATTGGAATCCTTGGTGGCAGTGCGTTTGCAGGAATTATTGGCGCAGCAACAGCTTAATCGCGATAACGCTGAACGCATGCAAGCTATTTTGCAGAACGCAGCAGATGCCATTCTGACGACCGATAAAAATTGGGTCATCGAATCCTGTAACCGCGCTGGCTTGGAGATCTTCGCTTGGACCGCAGAAGAAATGAAGGGCAAAGTATTTACTAAACTGTGTGTTGATAATCTGAGTGAACGCTTGGCGCAAGGCATCGCTGCACCTGATTTCATTGAGAAAGGTCACACTGAAATGGAAGTGCAGTTGACCCGGGCCGACGGTAGCCCCTTCATCGCTGAATTATCGCTGAGTGGTTTTGCTGACGCGGGGCAACGTAAGTTTATTTTGATCGTACGTGACGTGACTGAACAACGTCGGGTCGAAAAACTCAAGACTCAATTCGTCTCCACGGTGAGTCATGAACTACGAACACCATTAACCGCTATTCGCGGAGGCCTAGGCTTGATGGTGGGCGGCGCGACTGGAGAATTACCTGCAGCTGCTGCCAAACTAGGGCAAATCGCATTAAACAATGCTGAACGATTGGCGCGTTTAATTAATGATTTGTTAGATATGCAAAAGATAGAAGCCAATATGATGGACTTCAATTATCAGCTTGTACCGGTATCGCAGTTACTAGCTGAGGTGATTGAATCAAATCAAGCCTTCGCGCAAAAGTTAGGAGTTAATCTCACACTTGAGAATCTCGCTGCAGAGGCGACTGTGCGTGTTGATGTTGATCGCTTCGCCCAAGTCCTCGCCAATTTGATGTCGAATGCTTGTAAATATTCGCCGCAAGGAGGAAGCGTGCTACTACGCGCAAGCCTAGACCAGAAAAACTGGATACGAATAGAAGTCGCTGACCGCGGCCCTGGTATTCCTCTCGACTTTAGTGAACGTATCTTTCAAAAATTTTCACAAGCGGATGCCTCTGATACGCGAGCTAAAGATGGCACGGGACTTGGGTTGGCGATTGCAAAAGAGATGGTTGAAAAAATGGACGGCAGAATTGGCTTCTATAGCAATCCACTCGGTGGCACGATCTTCTTTGTGGAATTTCCGATTCAAGCAACAACTTAGCGTGACTTTGAAGAAGTTGAATAGTGAACCAAGTTCACTATTCACTTTTGACTGATGGCTTTCCAACGCATTACTGTCCCGGTCAAAAAACAAATTCCTGCAATCAGCCAAACAAAGGATGCGGTAATATCAAAGGCAGTCAAACGCTCAGGAATTTTTATCATGAAAAGAAAGATTAGAGCACCACGCACGATACAAATTGTAGAGATCGTGCAGAGCGCACTTCGTAGAAAAGGAATGCGCTGAACTAAGCCTGCTCCAGAGCAAGCGTAGGCGCCACATAAGAACATTAGCCCTCCGACCACCGCAGCCCCAACCGGTGCCGGCCAAGTTTGTGCTTTGGCTGAGGCTACCACCCATTGAGGTGAAGTGAGAAATTTATACCAATCGACACCAATCATTGGCGCAATCCAATGAATCAGCGCTCCAAAAAATGAAATGCCGGCAGCGATCAGAAAGCACAATTTATCGATTTTCATCTTGTGTTTTTGCCAGAGTGAATTTGACGTTGAGCGAATCAGCTGTCGCCGTGCGCTGCCACTTTTGGGTGGCATAAAATCGGTCGGCGCGTGTGCCCGCCCTTGTGTCCAGTTGAATTTGCAAAGCACCCTGAGAAAATAACCATTCACAAGCAAGTTTGAGTAACTGTTTTCCCGCGCCTTTAGCTTCGTGTTCTGGCGCGACGAAGAGTGCCCAGATTGAATGATCTTTTCGTGCAGCGTAAGCAAATCCAATGATTTGATCTTGATCTTCACAGACCCAGCCACGACCGTCTTTTTCAAGATAATCGCGATACATCGCGAGTGTGACTCGGCTAGGGTCGCTTAGGACGTTCTCGCGAACTGAGAGCCGAATCGCTGACATTGCGGGAATATCAGCTTCGGTTGCGCGTCTAAACTGTAGAGTGGAAATGGGGCTCATCGAAATCCAAGTGAGTCAAGCAAAGTGGGAGATCGGAAGAGCACACGTCTGAACTCCAGTCACCTTGTACTATCTCGTAT
>CALKVB010000182.1 GCA_937996605.1 uncultured Oxalobacteraceae bacterium
ATATCAACAATCATTTGGCTAATATACTGATTCCTGGTACCGCTGTTTGGGGTAGTGATGGGATTAAACTGATCTCGGCGAGAGTGATTGATATTGCAGGGAATTTAGGTGTCCCCAGTCCAGCGTTGAGCGTTAACCTAGATACCACAGCGCCCAGCAGCCCAGCGGTGCAACTTCAAGTTCCAGCAAATGCGGGTGGTGGTATCGATCCGACAGAGCGTGCGGCAGGCGTCAACGTGATAGTCGATCTGACGGGAACTCTTGCTACCGTTGGTGACACCGTGGAGATCTTAAACGGAGGTTTGCCATTTACGACACCGGTGACCCATGTGCTTACCCTTAACGATCTCATACTGCGAACAGTTGGGCTGACGATTGGAACGGCTGACGGTTGGGGAAGTGACGGAAATAAAATTTTAAGTATTCGTTTCGTCGATACATCTGGCAATGTCGGCATTCCAGGCGGCGCGACTACCGTCAATCTCGATGGTACTCCGCCGGGAATGACGGCAACGCAACTGACTGTCCCAGCAGCGACAAATGGCATCAATGGAACCGAGATTACAAGTGGTGTTGTCGTCAATGTAGATTTGAATGGAACCAATGCACTCGCCGGCGATACGGTCAATATTTTGCTCAATGGGCTGGCTTTTCCAACGCCGGTGAGACAGGTATTGTCGTCAGCGCAGATCACCGCCAAAACCGCTGCGGTCACGATCCCCGCAAGTGCTGGCTGGGGCGCAGATGGTAACAAAACCTTGTCGGCCTCAGTCACCGATGTATTGGGCAACGTTGGTGCCGCCGGTGGTGCGGTGATAGTCTTAGTCGACACAGTTGCGCCAAGTGCTCTGACCAATTCAGTCTCAATTCCAATGGCGATGAACGGCATCAGTGCCGCGGAAAAAAGTAGTGGTGTTGCGGTGCTAGTCGACTTGGCAGGCACCAATGCAGTGGTGGGTGACAAGCTAGAACTTTTGATTGATGGTAGTGCATTTACATCGCCTGTAAGCGTCACCCTAAATTCTAGTCACATTACAAATGGTGTAGTGAATCTGACTATACCCAGTACCGCTGGTTGGGGAGCGGATGCATCGAAGACGATTTCAGCACGAGTCATTGATTTTGCTGGCAACGTTGGGATAGGCGGTGGAGGGGTTACCGCAATTCTTGATACCACAGCACCGAATGCACCTTCTTCAAGTTTGGTGGTACCTGCAAATGGCGGCGGCGGTGTAACGGCAGCTGAAAAAAATGCTGGAATTGATGTGACTGTGAGTTTGTCAGGTGCCAATGTTCAAGCGGGGGATGTGTTGGATGTTCTTTTAGGTGGCCTCCCATTTACAACCCCGGTCACGCATGTTCTGACTGCAGGCGAAGTTGCCGCCAATAGTGTGACATTAAATATTGGCAGTGGCAGCGGGTGGGGTGCGGACGGAGCTAAAACGCTAACTGCACGCTTTACCGATGTCGCTGGCAATGTCGGTGCGGCAGGCGGCTCAACCACAATTACGATTCTTGATACAACACCACCGAACGCACCTTCTCTTAGTTTGTATGTACCGAGTGCAGTCGGAAGTATCAGTGCTAGTGAAAAAAGTGCAGGCGTGTTGGTCACCGGCTATTTGGGCGGCACTTTCGCATTGGCGGGAGACAGCGCGAGCTTATTAATCGATGGCGTCGCATTCGCCAGCCCAGTGACGCACCTCTTGACCTCTGCAGAAATCACCGCGGGTAGTTTCAATTTTACGGTTCCAGATGTTGCGGGATGGGGCAGCGATGGATTACACATACTGAGTATGTTGGTGACAGATAGCTCTGGGAATGTTGGTGCACCAGGTGGATCTGTTTCGGTGAATTTGGACACTACCGCGCCTCTCGCTCCTACAAATGTGGTTAATGTCGCAGTGTCATCGAATGGCATCAATGCAACTGAGAAAAATGCGGGCGTAAGTGTGATTGTCGATTTGACTGGCACTAATGCGGTGGTCAACGATGTCGTGGAGATCTTGCTGGGCGGAGTCTCTTTTACCACTCCCGTCGTCCACACGCTAACTAATCCTGAAATTACGGCGCATTTGGCGACCGTGACGATTCCCACATCAGCTGGTTGGGGGAGCGATGGGACCAAAACTTTGTCTGCGCGGGTAATCGATATTGCCGGGAACATAGGCTTATCAGGTGGTAGTTTAACTAGTTTCTTAGAAACCTCGGTTCCAGCCGCCGCTGGATTGCCGGCGTACACAGATACGGATGGACTAGGTACGATCAATGCCGGCGATACTTACGTGTTTACAATTAGTGAAGCAACCAATAAAGCGTTGGGGATAGGGAATATCACGGTAAATAACTCGCACGTATTGGGCACTGGTGCGACCGCTGTTTGGAGTTCTGATGGAACGCAGCTCACACTGACCTTAGGTGCGAGTACGACGGTAGCGATTGGCGATACGATCAGTTTAGTCGGGGTTTCAGATCCTGCCGGTAATGCGACCAATCTTTCGTTCTCGATTTAGTGTGTGACGAGGTTCAATCGAGTTTCTTCATTCGCCAATCTGTGAATTTCAGTCTTCGGCCATCCAAAAAAATACGGTGGTTAAACGCTTGTCGCGTAACTCTTTGCCAAAGTAAGCTGTAGCACAGTGCACCAGATTGGCCTTGTACAAAATCATGCGATTGAATACATTTTCCACTCGCATATCTTCGTACCAAGCTTGAATCGGTAGCGCTCGAACTTTGAGTGCATCAACTAAGTTGTTGTGCGGTGCTTCGACAATATTGCCGCCAATTGCACCGTTCGGATAACGTAGGCGACAAAAGCTAGTACCGGAATTGGGTGGTGGATTGGGGCTCAGATAAATCACACAAGCATAACGGCATAAACGACGACTATCGGTATGTGGGTGTGAGGTGCTTTCTCCTTCTCCGACCAGTTGCGCCACATTGCAATCTAAACGCAGACCGCCAGGTGGTTGCTCAGTCCACAGTCTATCTTTGCCGGTTAAACGTTTAACGATCGCCTCTACGTGTTGCAATTCTTCTTCGTTCAGGGCCCCATGGAAGCGCATGCCCGGCCAACTTTCCGGTTGATAGGGTGAACCGTACTCCCACTTGTCACGTTTAAAACAACGTTCCGCAATTTCAGCGGCATTCGGCAAAACCTCGTCAACGATCCAATAATTTTTACCGTGCTCGAGTTTTTCATAGGGCAGTTTAGGTGCGATCGCTGGTATCGCCGGTAACACCACATTGGGGCCTGGTAGAGGTAGCATAGTTAATCCGAAAACTTGAAGAAATTTCGACTAATGGTTGCAGGAATCAAGCTTGGCTTGAGCCTATTGCTAAGTTCGCAGTTGAGCTAGGAACACAGTCAGCACTTAAGGTATCTTTTTGTATACCTTGCCATCTTTCATGACGAATTGGACTTGTTCTAAAACTTTTACATCTTTTAAAGGATCGCCTTTGACTGCAATCAAATCTGCGGCAAATCCAACTTCAGTGGAGCCCAAGCGTTGACTTTGATTCAGTAACTCCGCCGCGCCTAAGGTGGCGCTGCGTATCGCTGCTAAAGGCGGCATACCTGCTTCCACCATATAAGCAAATTCTTTGGCATTGTCACCATGAGGAAACACACCAGCGTCGGTACCAAATGCAATTTTTACTCCGGCTTTGTAGGCGCGCGCAAAAGTTGATTGTATGCGTGGGCCAATGGCCGCAGCTTTAGGTTGCACCAATGGGGAGTAATAATCGTTGATCTTTGCTTTGTCCGCGACAAATTTTCCGGCGGAAATGGTAGGAACATACCAAGCGCCTTTTTTCTTAAAAAGTTCGATTGCTTCATCGTCCATGTAAGTGCCATGTTCAATCGAATCGATGCCTGCTCTTAATGCTCGTTTGATGCCCTCGTTGCCATGGGCATGGGCCGCTAGACGGAAGCCATAATCTCTCGCGGTAGCGATGATCGTTTGCAGTTCTTCATCTGAGAATTGGGTATTGTCGCCACTCGACGCTTGGCTCAATACCCCAGCGGTAGCTGTGATTTTGATGAGATCTGCACCTTCTTGATAACGGCTACGAATCGCCTCGCGCGCACTTTCTACACCGTTGACGACACCATTTTCAGGTCCGGGATTGCCCAATCCCGCACGTAGTTTTTTGTTTAGACCATTGCTCGGGTCGGCATGTCCACCAGTGGTAGCAATCGATTTACCTGCCGTGAACATACGAGGCCCAGCAACGTCACCGTTTTCAATTGCGCGTTTGAGCGAGATGTTGAGTCCATCACTAGCACCGAGGTCACGTACTGTGGTGAACCCTGCCATCAAAGTACGCTCTGCTAGCTTAATCGAACGAAACGCCACATCTGCAGGGTCTAGGGTCATGGCCGCACGAAATTGTTCTACTTGTGGTTTGGTCTCATCGGTTAAGTGCACATGCATGTCGATCAAACCTGGTAAGCAAGCGTAATGACGCAAATCGATATGTGAGTCATTCGCCTGCATTGGTGTGATTGATTTAATCAGTTTATTTTCAATGGTGATACTGACGTTGTCACGCCAAACACCCGCTTTAACATCGAGTAATTTTCCACAATCAATCACAGTAGTTTGTGCGGAAGCGGAAGTGGTGGCGATGATGGTTGCAAAAAACAGAGCTGCGGAAATGGTGGATTGAGTCATTTATGTCTCTTTGTTCTAGAGCGGCGCCGAAGTGGCGCTGCATGTGTATTGAAATTGCGTTGAAATTGCGACGATTGTAGCGATTTCATTTGGTGAGCGAATAAAACTTATCAATTTATTGATATTTTGTGGGTTTTTCCACAAAGATGCGCATTGTGACGTCCACAGCCGTCAAGTGATACCCAATGCAAAATAAAGTTTTATGCCAATGTTTCTTATCTTTTGAACACATAAAATTATCAAAAAAATATAGAAGTCATTGAAAATAAAGGAGTTTTCTTGCGGAAACAGAAAATGCCTGCGATACTCCGCTCTGCTGAAATTTAGGCTGATTAACTATGTACCGTTTTCTGTTTTCTCTTTTTGTTTTTTGTCTCTCTTTTTCCGTTTTTGATTCGCAGGCACAGGCCAATAAACCACGCACCATACGCTTGTTCCTACAAGAAAACTTGGATGCACAAGGTCGTCAAATTCCCGTCGAAGATAAAGTCCATGAGATCATTCGTTTCTTTGAGAAAGAGACGGGTCTTAAGTTTGAGCCCGTGATCTTGCCTTGGAAGCGAGCGCAAGTAGAGACCGCAAATGGACAAGGCATTATTTATGGCTTCTCAAAGTCTGTCGATAGACTGAAACACTATTATTTTTCTGCACCGGTAATTACAGAAAAAGTCTGGGCAATTTCTTATGGTAAGCCTAAACCTAATTTTCGTACTATTGAAGATTTGAGAGGTAAAACCATTAGCATTGGTCGAGGTTTTAGCCATGGTTTGGAGTTTGATGAGGCGCGTGACAAAGTGTTTTATGTCGAAGAGGATTCTGCCTCTGTAGCGGCTCGTTTTAAGAAAGTTTTAGCGAGACGCAGTGATTTGATGCTGTGGCCAGTACGTCAGATGGAAACAAGCAAAGAGGTTGAGGATTACGTAAATAAGGTCTTGATCCCGCAAGCGAGTGACATTGAATTACGCGATAAAAAATTTAATGTTTCTGATAAACCGATGTTTTACGATACTGTGCACTTCGCGAGTGTCAAAGGCAAATATCAAGATGTGATTGATCGTATCGATAAAGCGATTGAGCACGGCAACAAAAACGGAGAATTAGCCAAGGTCTTGCGTGGCTATCATTAGGCTACCTTCGGGCTAACATCACGCTATCATCACGCTATCACCAAGCGACGATTTGGCAATCAAGACAGCATCAAACTGCGATGCTATCTTTTGCTGCTTAACTTCATCGCATAAGTTATTCGACTACTGCACCAACGCGATGGGAGATTAAGGTGTCCAGTGCCAAAAACGAGGCGCGATTTCTACCGTGTTGTTTGGCTTTGTACAAGGCTGTGTCCGCAGCATCGATGAGTGCCGTAACCTCGCGGTGGCAACTTGGGTCATAGGTGCTAAGACCTATACTCACCGTGATATGCTTCGCGACTTTCGATTTTAAATGCGGCAAATTCAAGGCTTCGATCGCCTGAATTAATTTTTCCGCGAATTGCATTGCATTTTCGGCCGGCATATTTGGCAGCACGAGGATGAATTCTTCACCTCCATAGCGTGCCAACATATCGGACGAGCGCGCTAATTGGGCCTTTAAGGTTTGCGCCACAACACACAGGATCTTATCACCTGCCGGATGGCCATAATAGTCGTTGTACTGCTTGAAGTAATCGATATCAACCATAAAGATCGTCATCGGCAATTTTTGCCTGATCGCTTGGCCGATCGCCATTTTATAGTGTTCATCAAAAAAACGTCGGTTGTAGATGCCGGTCAGGATATCGGTAGTGGCATCTTTTTTTAACACCTCTGAATGCGAGCGTAGCATTTTTTCTCGTTTTATCGAGGTGCTCGAATCGCTCACTTGTACTAGAGCGTAACGTTTGCCATCATTTGTATTGAGCGAAGTGATCGTAATCGATTGATGAATTGGGGTACTTTCAGTCGGGTCGTCAACGCTGAACAGTGCGAGTGGAGCACGGTGTAAAGCGTTGGATAAGACCGCAGGCAAGCCGTATTGCAGCGTGTTGCGTAAGGCAGCCATAAAAGCCTGGCTTGGTATTGAAATAAAGGCGTCAGTGACCTTGCGGCCGATTGCGAATTCACTGGTAATACGTGCATGTCTCGCTAACCAGCCATTCCACATGAGGACGTTCTCGTCCTGGTCAACCACTAAAATCCCTATGTTGATGCTGTCAAAAATAGCGTTTTGATAGAGTTCTATGGAGCTCATTCTATCGTTCCTAAAAAGCGTTCGATTTGAATCACTAGATTTTTTAAAGACATGGAGCTCAAAAGAAAAATCAAATGTCCTTCCGAGTGTCGTTTTTCTATAGCTAAATCGATGTGCAACAACAATAGATAAGGTTGATCTTCCGATTGATTAAGACCCGCAAAAATGTCTTCGACACTAGCAATTTTGTAGTTGGGTAGTGAGCTATCGAGCGAGATCGACAGCATGTCCGCCATTGCCGATAGACAGGCATTTAAAATAATATTGCCAAGTTCACACATCGCCTCTTGTTCAAACTCGGCAATTTCTTCTATGCTCATTTGCGAGCCCATCATATCGCGTACGATCTCGAGAGCATGGCTTTCGGTGAATAACAGTAAAGCCTGTGCTTCAAATGGACCAGAGAAATTTTGGCTCACCACACCAAATTTAGCGCTATTAAGTTCGAGTACGCTGGCATCGGCTTCTGATGATTTTTTAATTTCGATAGACGGCACCGACAAACGGACTTCGTCACCGACGATTTCACTTAGACTTGCAGCTGCGCGACCTGCGCCGACGTTAAAAACTTCGACGAGGGCATCGAGATGGAGTTCGGATAAAGTATTCACGCGCATTCCGTAAAATATTTCAAGGCCTCTGCGATGGACTTCTCTGTAACGGGTTTAGCGACAAACAAGGCGCCCATCGATGCTGTGCGTTCTTGAAAAGTTTCTTGGATGTTGGCAGAGAATATGACGAGTCTTAGCTTCGGGATTTTCTGCAAAATTTGCTCCGCGGCATCGGTACCTAAAATGCCTGGCATATTGATATCCATGGTACAGAAATCGGGTTGGTGGGCGATTGCAAGCGCGATGCCTTCATCGCCATTTGCTGCTTCGATAATTTCCCAATCAGGCTGAACTACTTTGACGCGAGCACGAATGACCATGCGTGAGACCTTACTGTCGTCAACAACCAATAATTTTTTAGGTTTTGCTGTGGCATCCATTGATATCGTTCTCGCGAGTAATGTTACGAACCCACTAATTTTACCCGATGCCTAAGCATCAAAGGGAAATTCTGCCATTTACAAGTCAAATATGGAGCAGCAAATGTTATTTTTTGTTACGCAATTTGCGCCAAAGTGTCGTTCTACTAATGCCCAAGTGTTTTGCTAACTTTTCCTTGTTGTTTTGATACCTTAACAATAAAGAATCTAGAGACTCTTCTGCTGCGATTTTGCTTTCGATTTCATATCCTGCTGGTTCAGTTTGCGTCGTGATCATGGCAACTTCCTTGTCTCCTTTGAGTGTTGGATTTGCCGCTAGCTCAGGCATTAATTTGCTGAATAAATTCGGGGTAATTGCTTGCAATGGTGCGACAGAAAGTGACAATGCGACTCGCTCCATCGCATTACGTAACTCGCGAACATTGCCCGGCCAAGTATAACTTTGCAGAAGTGGTCGACAATGTTCAACTTCCACTTGTAAATTGGGGTGAGGGCGACTACCCATTGCTGCGCTGGCATGTTTCAAACACCATTGAGCGAGCTCGACGATATCGCTGGGGCGTTCGCGTAGTGCTGGCAAACGCAAACGCAAAACCGCTAGACGGTAAAATAAATCAGCGCGAAAACGACCTTCCTTGATGCGTTGTTCAAGATCGCAATGTGTCGCTGAAATGATACGTACGTCAACTGGAATAGGGCGCACGCCACCGACTCTAACAATTTCGCGCTCTTCCAGCACTCGTAGCAAACGGGTCTGCAAACTTAAGGGCATCTCGCCGATTTCATCGAGAAACAGTGTGCCCCTGTTTGCCGCTTCGAATAAACCTGCATGACCGCCTCGGCGCGAACCCGTAAAGGCGCCTTCTTCGTAGCCGAATAGTTCGGATTCGAGCAAAGACTCAGCGATGGCGCCGCAATTAACCGCGACAAAGGCTTGCCTTGCGCGAGCGCTTTCACGATGGATGGCTTGCGCTGCGAGCTCTTTGCCAGTGCCGGTTTCGCCTTGAATTAGGACGGTGGCGGGCGAGCGTGCGAATAGCATCACGTTCTGACGCACTTCTTGCATGGCTTCAGATTCGCCACGCAGATCTTTGATACTGTGGCGAGCACGTAATTCCAGACTCGATTGCTGACGACCACGCGATGCTTCTAAGCGAGTCAGACGAGCGATTTCTATCGCATCATCGAAAGCTTGACGGATAGAACCAGCGGAGTACATAAAGATGCCCGTTAAACCCGCTTCTTCAGCGAGGTCGGTAATAAGGCCTGCACCCACAATGGCCTTGATGCCCATCGCTTTTAACTCACTAATTTGTGCTTTGGCGTCCTCTTCAGTGACGTAAGTGCGTTGCTCGACATCAAAGCCAAAGGTTGCTTTGAAATCAGCTAGCTCGGGCATAGTCTCTTGGTAAGTGACGATGGCGATATCAGGGCTAACTTTGCGTGCGCGTGCCAAGGCTTGCATGACGTCAAAGCCACTGGCCTTGGCGATCACGACCGGAACTGGTAAGCGATTTTTCAGATAGGCGCCATTTGAACCGGCGGCGATCACCGCATCACAACGCTCTGTTTGCAATCGTTCACGCAAGACCTGAGCCGCTTCTTCGAAACCGAGGTGAATAGGTTCGATCTCCGCGGTGGCATCGTATTCGACCATGATGTCGCGAAAGAGGTCGAATAGGCGCGAGATTGAGACTGTCCAGATAATGGGCTTGTCTTGTGGGTCGCGCGATGCGGGTGGATGCTTAATCATGTCACTGAATAATAAACTTGGAGGGATGTTGTACAGTATGTTTCATCTATGTTTCAAATTCAAGGATTTTGTGTTTCAAGCCACTTTAGTTTGAAACGTATGTGGAACGTATTTGAAACGTAATTGAAACGTTACAGTGAAATACCCAGATGTTTTACTCCAGTATTTTTTCATCGATCTAGTTCTAAGTCCTTGATTTGTTGAGAAAGTGTTTGGATGGAACGCTGCTTGTCGGCCAGTTGGCACGCGCTTTGCAATAGAGGCTGCATCCAACTAAAAAGGAAAAGAACATGTCTCAATATTCCGCAGGTGCCGCCTTCCGTAAGGCGATGCAAGAAGAGTCTCCACTACAAGTTGTGGGCGCGATTAACGCGAATCATGCTTTGTTAGCGAAGCGCGCTGGATTTAAAGCGATTTATTTGTCGGGTGGCGGAGTTGCCGCTGGCTCGCTCGGTTTGCCAGATTTGGGTATCTCTAATTTGGACGACGTGTTAACCGATGTCCGTCGTATCACTGACGTCTGCGATTTGCCATTGCTGGTCGACGTCGATACCGGCTTTGGTTCATCGGCATTCAACATGGCACGTACTGTAAAATCGATGATCAAGTTCGGAGCAGCTGCGATACACCTTGAGGATCAAGTCGGCGCTAAGCGTTGTGGTCATCGCCCAGGTAAAGAAATCGTCAGCAAACAAGAAATGGTCGATCGCGTGAAAGCAGCGGTTGATGCACGTACAGATGAAAACTTCGTGATCATGGCACGTACCGATGCGCTTGCCGTCGAAGGTTTGGAAGCCGCAATTGATCGCGCTTTGGCGTGCGTTGAAGCCGGTGCGGACATGATCTTCCCCGAAGCGATTACCGATTTAGCGATGTACAAACAATTCGCCAACGCGGTGAAAGTACCTATCCTCGCGAACATCACCGAATTTGGTTCAACACCTTTGTACACCCTCGAAGAATTGGCATCAGCAGACGTTGGCTTGGCGCTCTACCCATTGAGTGCTTTCCGCGCCATGAATAAAGCTGCAGAAAACGTCTATACCGCGATTCGTCGCGATGGCACACAAAAGAATGTGGTCGATATCATGCAAACGCGTATGGAACTCTACGAGCGCATCAACTACCACGATTTTGAACAGAAGTTAGATGCTTTGTTTGCGCAGCAGAAGAATAAGTAATTGGATTGAAAATCAAAACCCTTCAACGCCGAGGCGCCGAGACGCTGAGAAAAACGAAATGAGAGGAAGCTCTTCTCTGCGCTCCTCTGCGCCTCAGCGTTGAGGGGTTTTAGAAATAAATTGAAAATATTTTGGAGAATCAAAATGACCACACAAGAAAACCCAACATTCAAACCAAAAAAATCCGTTGCGTTGTCTGGCGTTGCTGCTGGTAATACAGCGCTGTGCAGCGTAGGTAAAACAGGTAACGACTTGCATTATCGTGGTTACGATATTTTGGACGTGGCAGATAATTGCGAATTTGAAGAAATCGCGCATTTGTTAGTGCATGGTAAATTGCCAAACGTCGCAGAACTCGCCGCTTACAAAGCAAAATTGAAAGCCCTGCGCGGTTTGCCCGCGAATTTGAAAGCCGCTTTAGAAGCTTTGCCAGCGTCGTCCCATCCTATGGACGTGATGCGTACTGGTGTCTCGGTTTTGGGTTGTACTCTGCCAGAGAAAGATGATCACAATGTACCAGGTGCACGTGATATCGCCGATCGCTTGATGGCGTCTTTCGGTTCTATGCTCTTGTACTGGTACCACTTCAGCCACAACGGCAAACGCATCGAGATC
>CALKVB010000183.1 GCA_937996605.1 uncultured Oxalobacteraceae bacterium
AGTCAGAAAAACTCGCTGGACTCGGCGCTTTAGTGGCAGGTGTAGCGCATGAACTAAATACACCAATTGGTAATGCCCTAACAGTCGTTTCCACTTTAACTGATAAGCAAGTAGAAATGCGACGTTGTTTGCAAGAAGGGACGATTAAGAAATCAAAGCTCGAACAGTATCTCAACATGTTAGAAGATGCTTCCAATCTGCTTCAAGTGAATATCGTGCGGGCAGCGAATTTGATTGGAAGCTTTAAGACTATCGCAGTACACCAAACTAGCGAGAAACGAGCGCACTTCAATTTGCGCGAATTGTTGCTTGCACTGGAACCTAGCTTGCGCCTGCAATCCAAGCATAAGACGATTCAATTCGAACTTGATGTCGCTGAAGATTTAGTTCTCGATAGCTATCCTGGTGCGTTGACTCAGGTAATGGCGAATCTGTATGGAAACGCGGTGTTACATGGTTTTGACGGACGGGATACAGGCAACATACGCTTACATGCGGAACGCGATCCATCACAAAGCGGGATGTTAAATATTTTGTTTGTCGATAATGGCGTCGGCGTGAGTAATGAGCACGTTTCCAAGATTTTTAATCCTTTCTTTACGACTAAATTAGGACAGGGTGGTTCCGGCCTCGGCCTGCACATCAGCTTTAATATTATCAATAATATTTTGGGTGGCAGTATTAAGCTAGAGCCAAGTGATCAGGGCGCACGATTTTTGATATCGATTCCATTCATTGCACCGATGCTAGAGGCTTGTGAACCTGATAGCTAGCGCGGCGCATAAAACAGGCCTTGAGATCCTTAGGTCGCCAACTCCAATTTCACGATCGTGGGCCAACTGTGCAATACCTAGGACTTGAGGTAGCAGTTGGTGAGGCTAGCGAAGATTTGCTTTCTCAGTATAACACCCATGCTACGATACATTCTCACAAATTCGATACCAGCGCTTGCTCACTTTCGCATACGGAAAAACGTTTAATGCAAATACCGCGGGTGAGGCCATGCTCGCTGCGAAGGAGCGTGTATCGGCAAGAGCCACAGTCTTGAACATCGTATCCTGATGTTTAAGGCGGTGACCGTTTTTTCGAATTTGCGTCACTAAGATTGCTGGCGGAGTGACGCTCCCTATGCTTAGCCTAACTTGTAGGCTCATCATGGCAAGTATTCGCGGACTATGTTTATAGCAGCTTTTTGGAAATCGAGAGAAAACCCTCATGAAATATCTGTTGACGATAGCGTATTTCTTGGCAATGGCAAATTTCGTGCCGCTGCTCATGTTATCGAAAAATTGTGATGCACGAGTCAAACGCGGGCCTTTAGGTTTTCTGATGTTAATAAGTGCTGCGCTGGCGGCGTACGAAGTCTTCATGACTTTTATTTGGTCTCCTTCTGTGGTTGCGCCGATTCGACTTGATATCTTGATGTTGATGATTCCATTGGGAATAATCAATTTTCTGTTCGGCCTGTGGTACTTGCTGCGATCAAGGGCAACAGACTTGGTACCTGAGCAGAAGCGGTTGATGAGAAGTATTGCTGCTTGGTGTTTGGCAGTTCCATTGTTAGCTTCGTTTGGGTTGGTGGGTAGCGTGAACGACCAAAGTAAGCAGACACAACTATTTGATGAAGGGCGACTATTCCGCTTCGAGGCGCGCTTGCGCGATGTTGCAACACAGCGGCGATTTTTTGGTACGCTTTCTTCGGAAGAAAATTCTATTGCTGGCTATTACATTTGTGATGATAAAGATGATCGATTTTCTCGAATGATCATTAACGAGGATCTTGATATTTGGCTTTTTAGTTTTTCTTTATACGAGAGGCACGGCAAACTAAAACGTATTGATAACAACACTTATGAATGGACGAATCAAAATAAATTCGAAAGTCCCTTCGAGTTTAAGATCAGTCAGTATGAAGATGGCGATATTCGTTTTTCAGGTGACTATGGTTCGAACCCAACCATCACGAGCATTCAATTTCATAAGACTATTGCACCCCATTTTCCTTGGAAAAGTGGGGTGAACAATGCAGTGCAATTTCTTGGCGTGTTTAGCGCTAAGATTGACGAATTTGGTAAAAGTATAGGTGTATATCACCTATGGTTATGGCGATCACAAAACAAAATTTGGGGGCGTTATGATAGACGTTTCGTTGAGCCAAACAGTATCTTAGATTTTGTTTCTACACAAGAAATCGAGCCGGTTTGTGTCACGAGTTGCGATCAACTTGATCTACGTTTTCGGCTGAATCACGGTAATGTTCGACTCAAACAATTAACTACAGATACTTGGTCAATTAAAGATGAAGATAATCCCAATAATCCGACTTACCAATTACGACGAGGTCAGATTATACCGGGGCATGTACTCGACCTCGCACCTTTGAGTAGCATCGAAGAAAACAAGCATTGGTTAGAGGCCGTTACAGCTGGTCATTTCATACAGTGGCAAGTGCCTGAGAAAATTGAATTCCTTGAATTTTAATCACGACAGCAATCATGCTCGCTTACCTCAGCGTAAGCGCGATTCCGCGTAATTAAGGGCGCTTAGTCTTTTTTATGACTTTCGATCTCTGTTGGATTTGATCGCTTAATACGCGTTCTCGGTCTTCGAAATTCGTCGACAACACAATCGCTGTTTGAGTCTTTCCTATTTCGCCCAGTGATTGAATCAGATGTTGCAAATGCTCGGGTGCCACAACTGCTATATGGAGTAGGGCACACTGTTCGCCTGTAGTCGCGTATAAAGCGAGCACTTCTGGATGGTTTTCTGCCCAAGCATCGAGGGCTTTGTGTGAATCTACCGTGATATTGATTAAAGCTTCAAAGCTATAGCCAAGCGCACGCAGATTTATACGTGCGGTAAATCCTCGTATCACATCGGCATTTTCTAAACGACGCACACGCTCTGCCACTGCGGGCGAAGTTAAATGAATTTTTCGACCTATCTCTGAATAACTCATGCGCGCATCGGCTTGCAGCAGTGAGAGTATTTTACGGTCGTAATTGTCGAGTTCAAATTTCAAAGAAAACCTCGCTAAAAAGCTTTAATTTGGTGGGTGCGCGCCTGCGAAGTCTTTTCATTTTGGCTTGTGATTCGCGCCCTGCAACTCTACCATAGTCGTGACAAATCGCCGCTTGAGATGCATAACTTTGAAGGAATTACAGTGCTTAATTTAAACACCTTATGGCTCTATTTTCTCGTGACTTTCGGCGTGGTTGCTCTGCCAGGAATGGATATGGCGTACGTAATGGGTAGTAGCATAAAGGGAGGATTGCGCAGCGGTTTGGCGGCAGTGGCGGGTACGGTTGTTGGTGGAATCTTGCATTTGACGATAGGCGCGACTGGTGTTGCCGCGGTACTGAGTTTCATGCCATGGACTTTTAATCTGATGTTAATTGGGGGTGCACTTTACATTGCAAACTTAGGCCTCAATTTATTGCGCACGCAGGGTGCTGCGCCGCCTGCTATCTCGCCACCGCACTCATCAAGACAAGTAACGAGTACACAAGTCGACCTGCCGATGTCTAAAGCGTTTTTTGGAGCTCTGGCGACCTGTATGTTAAATCCGAAAGCCTATATATTTATACTGGCGATCTTCCCGCAATTTGTGCATCCTCAAAGCGGGCAATTGTGGTTACAGACAGCGGCATTGTCCTCTATTACTGCTCTTACACAAATTGCGGTCTATGGCTCATTAGCACTCCTTGCAGCACGGGCGCACGGGTCTGTCGGGCATAATCCGCGTTTTAACTTCATCTTATGTAAGTTAATGGGTATTATTTTAATCCTTACAGCAGTGTTCACTATGTATAGCGGATTGCAATTACACTAGCATCAATGAGTGAACAAGGCCTACAAAAAAGCAGTGTGAGTGTTAATTTTCTGGTCTTACGCTTCCCTTTCATTTTTTTTAAGGAGCAGCACATGAGCAATGCTATTCGTACTTGCCTTTGGTTTCGTGATGGACGTGGGATAGAAGCCGCGGAGTTTTATTGTTCATTGATACCCAATAGTAAAGTTGAAAATTCTTTTGTTGGCGATAATGGCGTTGCTGTGTTTTCCGTCGTCAACTTCAGCCTCTGTGGTGTGCCCTATCAAATTCTTGATGCTGGACCTATGTTTAGTTTGAATGAAGCAGTGTCAATTTCGGTGGCGACAGATGATCAAGCTGAGACTGATAGGCTGTGGAGCGCGCTTATCAGTCATGGTGGTGAGGAAACTGCTTGTGGTTGGCTAAAAGACCGCTTCGGGATGTCGTGGCAAATTTATCCTAAACGGCTGCTGGAGTTGACCATGCATGTAGACAAAGAGGTTTCACGCAAGGCGATGGCGGCGATGATGAAGCAAAAGAAGATCGTGATTACAGAGATAGAAGCCGCAGTTCGAAGCTGACTTTGAGTTCTAGAGCATGGAGTGGACCAGGAGCGCGCTACTCACTTCGCCTTCGTGTACAATTTGCTCTTATTTTTTGTCAGAGCTAGTCATGCCTATCGAACTCGAAAGTGCGCCCATTGCCGAAGCCATTATTGTGAATGAGCTTGCGAATGGAGCAAAGGCGACCAATCATGCACACACGTCCAACTGTGCCAATTGTGGCGCGATAGCAGAGCGGAAATATTGTCCTGAATGCGGTCAGAGCACGCATATTCATCACTCGTTATTACATTTGGTTGAAGAGTTGCTACATGGACTGTTTCATTTTGATACCAAAGCATGGCGTACACTGCCAGCCTTAATAATGCATCCAGGCGAGTTGACTAGGCAGTATGTCGATGGGCAACGCACACGTTTTGTCTCACCACTTGCATTGTTTCTCTTTTTGATCTTCCTCATGTTTTTCGTTTTTGGTCTGACGAGCAATTCTTCGCTCGAGAGTTCAATTTCCCATCAGATCAGTCAAGACTTCAATCAGAGTGTGCAAAAGCAACGTCAACAAATAGAAGAAGATGAACGTCGTCTAGCGCAGCTATCGAAAGAAGCGCCCGATCGTGCAATGATAGAAAAAAAGATTGTCGACGGAAAAGCAGAGCTACTTAATTTCGAAAAGCTCTTAAGCAACGAGGCACAGAAAAATACGTCGTCTTTGCAGCCACGTACACAAAATACGCCTGAAAGCGTGCGTAAAAATTTTGAAAATAATATGCCAATTTTAGCCACGCCGATGGTGGTGAATGGCGTCACTCATGCCATACAAAATCCTGAATTGGCGCTGTATAAATTCAAAAATACGGTGGCCAAACTTGCTTTTTTGTTGGTCCCTATTTCTTTACCTTTTTTGTGGCTACTATTCGCTTTTCGACGCAAGTTCAGCATGTTTGAACACGCGGTATTTTCGCTGTATTCCTTGTCATTCATGACGATTTTGATGATGCTATGTGCTATCTTGATCGCAATGAATTGGTACGGATTGGCGATTATTTTATTGATGTCCGTCCCACCGATACACATGTTCAGGCAGCTGCGTGGCGCCTATCGACTGGGGATATTTGCAAGTGCCTGGCGTACCATCGCATTGCTTTTTGTGGCCTTGCTTTCACTTTTAATTTTTGCTGTGATTGCTTTACGCGTGAGTATGTAATCGACGTTTGATTTGCGCTGACCTTAGATTTAGATTGAATTCAACGTGTGATCTAACAAACGGACATAGTACTCATGCAAGCCAGGCGGAATTTGATGTTTGAATCGGCGAGCTGGTTCGTCGCTGCTAAAGCGGCTCGAGATTAGACCTGAATTGTACATTTCATCAACTCACTTGAGGTCGAGGCATGAGTTTACTTCCACGTTGATTTCACGCCTACCAAGAATCTACTATGAGCAGTCAATTTCAAACAGTATTTCTGGAATTGCGACAGATACTAAGTCGCCATCGGGGTAAGCTTTTCGTTGCGGAAGACTCGCCTCTCTGCTATCGCTTGGAAGGTGGAATTCACCCAAAACATAAGAAACCATTTCCTATTGCTTGGGTGGTGATCAACAAGAATTACGTCAGCTTCCATCACATGGGTGTTTACGCTAAACCAGAGTTACTTCAGGACATCTCAAACCAACTCAGAAATCGTATGCAAGGTAAATCATGTTTTAATTTTAACTCGGTTGATATTGCCCTGTTTACTGAACTTGAGACGCTCACTCTACGTGCATTCGATGCGTTTCGAGAGACGCCCTTGCTCAAGCTAGGTGATTGATCTAATTCATAGAAGTGCCGATTCCATGATCACCTTGAAAGCCATCTTGCCCGTCAAAACAGGGTTTTTGCTTGCCGGTGTGAAACATGCGTTACAGATCTTTATTCACCCTTGTAGAATGACGCGCTTTGATAAAAATCAAACCGTGGCGACAAACCTGTAGAAATTGATTTACGAAAAAACGACAGATTGAGGCTGCTTCGCAAAATGTCTTCGACGCTAAATTGGGCGAAGTTACAATGAGGTCTCAAGTGAAATTCAGACCTTTTCATGCAGACTCAAGACAACCATCATCAGGCTTCGATACCCACTGCGCAGCCTGGCGCGGTAAGCGATAATTCACAGCTGATGCGCATTTTGGCGCGCATAGGCTGGGCTGTTTTGACGCTGCTGCTACTAATCGGTATCGGTGTTCTTGGTTTCTTTTATTTTAGCGATCACAGCAGTTGGGAAAACGCGATCTACATGACCTTGATTACGATTTCAACGGTAGGTTATGGTGAAGGTGTGCCGCTTACATCGTTTGCGTCCAAGGTGTTTGCCGGTGTAATGAGTATCGCAGGTTTGGGTGTGCTTACCTTTTTATTTACCAGCTTGACGGTGTTTTTTCTTGAGAAAGATCTGGATTATTCCCTACGGAGACGACGAATGGAAAAACGTATTAAGAAATTGCGACAACATTTTATCGTTTGCGGCTTTGGGCGTGTCGGTCGTAATCTGGCACATGAGTTGCAAAAAACGGGGCGGCAGTTTGTTGCGATTGATCCCGAACAATCTAACTTCGATGAATATGTCGAGAAGTTTCCGAATTTGCTCTATTTCCATGGCGATGCCTCCGATGACGATCTCTTGTCGGGTGCTGACATCACCGATGCGCGCGGTTTGTTCGCAGTCACAGGTGATGATTCACGCAACCTGATGATCATTATTACCGCGAAACAGTTGAACCCGAAATTACGCATCGTGGCGCGCTCGCATGAATTGCGCAATGTTGAAAAGATGCGTAAGGCTGGTGCCGATGAGGTGATCTGTCCTGACTTCACTGGTGGCATGCGGATGGCGTCCGCAATGGTGAGACCCCATGTGGTGAGTTTTTTAGATGAGATGGTGAAATCAGAAAAAAATCTACGCGTCGAAGAGGTGGCGACACCGCATAATTTCCCTGCCACCGCGATGGGCAAGTTACGCCTGCGTAGCCCAGATTATATTCTGATCGCAGTGCGCGCTGGCGGCGATTGGACTTTTAATCCTGATGATCAATTCCTCTTGCGTGCTGGTGATGTAATTGTCGCAATGACTAGCCCTGAAGGGCGTGCTGAGATTGAACGCCATCTGTTGGATATGATTTAAGGTAAGTACGAATTGTAGTGCATGTTCAAGCTACTTGTTGCCTGAGTCGTACCAAAATACAGTAGGGTGAACGCAACTCGTCCAGTTGATTAATCGATTATCGATACGAAAAGAATGGGCAGTGTAGATCCATCCTATAAACGGCTATAGAAACAAATCTAAGACCGCTTCCATCTCACCATCCTCACCCACCACGGTTTCCACGAAGCCCAAGCTAGCGTAAAAATGTTTTGCTACTAGATTGTCTGGTGCATATGAAATGATGATTTTACGGGCATCCTCTTTCGCTCTTAATTCTTCGAGGAGTAACTGCAAAGCGGCTCGTCCATAGCCTTGCCCCTGAAATTGTTTGTCGAGCATGAAGCGCCAAATATAATACTCGCCATGCTTTGATGCTTCCTCTGGCAAGGCAGCGACATACATCAGAAAACCAACAGGGATCTCATCCGCAAAAATCCCCCTCGTTGTATAGTGAGGAAAGAAACTGGCCTCTGCGATAGAGAACACATTGCTAGCGAGATAGAGGCGTTGGTGTTCATGTACCTCGAGGTCGATAAAGTGTTCGAAATTGTCTTGCGTGATGGGTCTTAGGCTGATGGACATGAGGAATGAAAGAGTTCGTTCAGTTAAATTATTACCTGAAATTGCAAGCCATCTGTTCGATTGGCCGCGAAATTTTGGACCGATTACCTGCGATTACGCTACGCTAATCGCACTAAGCCACCGCGCCAATCGCAGGTATGTACCATAGATTTACCAGGTAAAATCATCGGGAATTTTGTAGTCAGCGTACGGATCATCCGCATCGACTTCGTCCGACGTTTTCTTGACACGTATCACGATAGACTCATCGCGTTCCGCAATTTTGTCGGCGACTACACGCGGCACTAATTCTACTTTTCCATCGATACACACAATTACCAATCGGCCTGCAGTGAGATGCCCTTGCACCTCCGGCGATACATAAATCTTATCGATCTTAGTGCCATGCGTGTAGTAATACGTGATGTCACCATTGCCTTTGCTTTGGCGATTGGCTTGCACCATTTGAACGATTTGGGCGAACACCGCTTTTTGTGCCGCCGCCGCATCGCGTTGCGCATTCAATTCACGCGCACGTTCCGCGTTTTTGCGCTGCACTTCCAGCGCCGCCAAACGCGCTTCATCGACACTTTCGGTACCTGTGCGGCGCTCGACTTTCTTTTGTATGGTTTTGTCTTGGTGCAGCTTCTTGGCCTTGTTTTTATCGACGAGTCCTGCTTTTAAAAATTGATCTTGTAATGAGGCCATAATAGATTTCCGTGAAGTGAGCGCGAGCGATTCAGGAGTGGCAGCCGACGCGCCGAAGGGCGTTAGGATAACAAATTTTATTAGTCTATGCTCCCATAATTGCTACGCAGCGGTAGTTTCGCGTGCACGTGCGAACAAAGGCAAGTGTCAAGCAGGTGTTTATTTTGCGCTCTGTAGGCTTTTTTCGTATTCGACGGGTGTCATTCCTATCATAGCCCTAAAGTCTCGTATGAAATGCGCGTGATCAAAGTAGCCTAAACTTAACGCTAGATCACTCCAGCTGCTCGTTTTTCCATTTTGCACATGTGCGACAGCTTGATGCAGGCGGTAGCGTTGAATTACCCATTTGGGACTGGCGCCGATATACACTTGAAATAAGCGCTGCAAGCTCCGTTTATCCAAGCCGGTCTGTTCAATTAAATCTTCGACGCTAGTTAAATCGCGATTTTTTTCTATCTCTTTTAGAAGTTGATCGAGAAAGCCCAATTTGGGATCCGCTTCAGGTAAATGACGTAATAGAAAATGGTCTGCAACATTGCACATCGCTGTAAAGTCTGGAGCTGCGAGAATCTGTTTTGCTAGATCCTGATCTTCAAATGCGCAACAGATGTTGATATCAAGCGCTTGATTGTGCAGATTGGCGATGGGTTTTCGGTAATAGGGATAAAAACCACCTGCTGTAAATTTGATG
Source organism: uncultured Oxalobacteraceae bacterium (assembly GCA_937996605.1). Lineage (GTDB taxonomy): Bacteria > Pseudomonadota > Gammaproteobacteria > Burkholderiales > Burkholderiaceae_D > Undibacterium. Next base: position 9,517 of record CALKVB010000183.1, read on the forward strand.
CCAAAGACCCGGCCTCGTCCAGCGAGTTCGCGCGTAAAACGTTCGCTATGTACGCCATAGATATAGGCCCGCTCTTGTTCCACCACGATGTGTACGTTCGGGTGCGGTAAGGTTGCTTGTTGTTGCGGTTGAC
>CALKVB010000184.1 GCA_937996605.1 uncultured Oxalobacteraceae bacterium
TATCGAGACCAACGAAAGTGTTTGTAAAGCCTTTCGTCCAAAATCTGCGATTCGCCCAGCTAAGTCTTAATTTGCGCTAATTCTCCTGAAAGTATCACTTTTGGCGACTATACTTACCCACCCTATCATTCCGCTTACCATAGGTTTAATTGCCAGTCGTACGGTATTGCCGTGGCGCTTGGTTTTGGTGGCAATGCTGTGCTCCATCATTCCCGATTTGGATGTCATTAGCTTTAAGCTTGGCGTTGCATACGAGTCGAATTTTGGGCATCGAGGGTTTAGTCATTCGCTTATTTTCGCCGCTGCACTAGCAAGTGTGCTGTGCCTATTTTCCAAACAATTGCAAAGCGAACGACTCAACGTCTGGTTGTTTTGCTTCATCGGTGCAGCCTCGCATGGGGTACTTGATGCATTCACCAATGGTGGCCTCGGGGTCGCCTTTTACTGGCCGTTTGAAAATGCGCGTTACTTCTTCTCACAAAGAGTGATTGAAGTATCTCCCATAGGCGTCAGCCGTTTCCTCAGTGAGCGCGGTATGGCTGTATTGCAATCCGAATTCCGATGGGTTTGGCTGCCCTGCACTTTCTTGGTCGCCAGCTTTCACACCGCCAAAAGCTTTTTGAAATAATTACTTCAATCCACATTAACGGAAATACCATGTCTAATTATCTCGATACCGTTGAAATTCAAACCGGCGACACGCCAACGGCTAGCATTATTTGGATGCATGGTCTGGGTGCCGATGCGAATGATTTCGTTCCTATTGTGCGTGAATTAGATTTACGCGATTGTCCACCGATTCGCTTTGTTTTTCCGAATGCGCCGCAAATTCCAGTGACGCTCAACAATGGTTATATCATGCCTGCATGGTATGACATTGCCGCAGCGGGTACCGATATCAACCGTCGTGAAGATGAAAATGGTTTGCGTCATTCGCAATCGCAAATTGAAGCTTTGATTGCGCGTGAAATTGAACGTGGTGTTGCTGCCGATAAAATCGTCATCGCAGGTTTTTCTCAAGGTTGCGCCATGACTTTGCAAGTAGGTTTGCGCCATCCGCAAAAGTTGGCGGGACTGATGTGCTTATCTGGTTATGTGCCATTAGCCGACAAAATCGCCGACGAGCGCCATCCTGCAAATCAAACTACCTCGATCTTTATGGTCCACGGCACCGCCGATCCGGTTATTCCTGTACAACGAGCGGAACAATCTCGTGACTTGCTGAAACAACTCGGCTATCAAGTTGAATGGCATGACTATTGGATGCAACATTCAGTTTCACCACAGGAAGTCGTCGATATCGGCAACTGGCTGCGCAAAGTACTGAACTGATTGCCGTTCAGTTAAACTAAATTAGTTGTGGTGTCATCCCTGCGAAGGCAGGGATCCAGTGTCTTTATGTTTTTACGCCGCTAGGTTCCCGCCTGCGCGGGAACTACAATCTTTGAGTTCATGCGCTGAATTGAACGGCGTTACCGCAAAGGCTGTGCTTTTTCATTTTGCGACACGTTGCTACGCCTTAGAAATTTTAAAACGCGGCAATTTCCAGTAGGTAATCGCACGCCACAACCATTCCATTGGGCCATAGAGGAATTTCGATAACCACCAATGGCTGAAAGCTACTTGCAAAGGCACCACCACAGCAACCACTAAAACTTGTTGCGCCCGAGGCATGCCATACAAACCCAAGCCATAAGCATAAAAGATCGCAGAAGAAATCACAGACTGCGACAAATAATTCGTCAATGCCATTCGACCATAAGGTGCTAAAACTTTCACGTTAGCGAATACACCTTTGCTATGTAACATTACTATCATCAAGCCAACATAGCCGAGACAAGCTGCCAAATTTCCAATGTAAAGTAAACTGGTGGCAAATTGAAAGATATCACCCTCACTATCCGTTGTCGCACGAACTGCCATCAAACTACTTGCAAGACCCAAGCTGATACCAAGTGGCAAGGCAATGAAAGCCAGTCGCTTAAACAGAGGTAAATATTGTGCAGTATTCTCCATCACACCTGATCTCACGAACCAATAGCCGATCAAGAACACCGCAATAAACAATGCGCAGGTATTAAACTCATTGGGTGCATGTCTAGAAAAGTTAGCCGCACGAAATTTGACGGCTTCCCAATAACTACCTTTGCTAAGAATATGACGCTCTTCCTCATCTCGCTTCATTTTTTTCACTTGGTTTGCAGCACTTACAGCTTTTGCTAACATCACCTCTTCTTTTTCAGTTTTGTCTTTTTTGTTGCGCAAGGCCTTGAGCTCTGCCTCCGTAAATTTAGTCGCATCAAACGCGGGCATTTCCGCGATCAAAGCCGCTCGACGGGCATTGCTACCATCCCAATCCCACACCTGACTTGCGGTGCCGACTGCCATCGATGTAAACAACAGCAAATAAGCACCAACACCTAAGCGAAGACTGCGTTTTTCTGCAGGTTGATGAAATTTCGCAACCAAGTAAGAAAGCGCAAATACGAGCATGCCGCTGAATAAAAATGCTTTGAATTTTGCCTGAGCTGGGCTAACAAAACCAACAATACCCATTGCCAACATCGCCGCTGCAACCACAAATAAAACAACCGCAATCGCATGTATTTTGAAGCCACGGATTTTGATCCCGGCTTCACTACGCATATAAAATACAAATAACCCCACCATAGACATCATCACGGCTATACCTGAAGTCCAACGATTTTGCCAAGCCACCGCCAGCGCAACCGCAGCGATCATCGACGCCAACAACCACTATGCAGGCATAAACAATACCATGACCAAACCAAGCGCGGCGACCGCATAACTGTACAAAATATCACCAGGCCAAATCAATATGTGATGGCAAATACCAAATACTGCCAAAGCTAGAATCCGTCGTAAATAAGGAAGAAGAAAGCGCTGCCCTTTGGCTTCGCTACGCGTCAACATCACGGCAAACCCCATCCCGAACAATAGGGAAAAAATCGTCCAAAACTTACCGGCCACAAAATACGCGATGAAGTAACTTGCCAACCAATCTAATCCGGTGAGGCCAGTTGGCATACCTTGCCCAAGATCTGAAATCACCCGATTAAAGAATTCGATATTCATTAAGAAGATGCCAATCAAAGCAAACCCACGGACAACATCGAGCGCTTGTATTCGCTCAGTTACCGCCACTGGCGTGAAAACCTGCGGTGAAGATGAAGTGGCATGGTTTGTTCCTGCCTCAACATGTTCTGTATTCACGATCACTTTTTCCATAACGCTCCCTAATTCAAAATTCAAATACAAAAATGCGCTCCTCAACATCAAGAGCGCATTTTTAAGTGCTGACTATTTATGCGGCTTGCGGATTCAATTCTTTCGTATCAATCCGCAACGCCGGTACTTGCCAGTAGGTGATGCCACGCCAGATCCATTCCATAGGACCATAACGGAAGCGGGCTAGCCACCAGTGACTGAAGATTACTTGCAAACAAATGACGCCAATTGCAAACGCCAACTGTGATGCACGTCCCATCCCAAAATGACCAAAACCCCAACCATAGAAGAAACTCGCCTGTATTAAAGACTGCATCAAGTAATTGGTTAATGCCATGCGACCATATGGCGCTAATACCTTGATTTTTGAAAAGACAGATGTGCTATACACCATCAGAACAACGATACTGACATAGGCCAAACAAGACGGTAAGTTTGCGAACATCAACAAATTACGCATTAGTCCCGAGCCATCGCCAGTAACACCAGCGACATGACTAACATTAATTGTGCTGGCAAAAATACTTAGACCCCAGCCGATAGGCAAACCCCACATCGCCAATTGCTTGAACAAACCAAGGTTCTCTTTGGCTTTAGTAATGATCTTAGCGCGCACAAACCATACACCCATTAAGAACAAAGCGATCGAGGAAAAAGCCTGACCCGCAGCATTAAAAGGTCCATCGACGAATTCTTTCCAACGGTGCTTCAAAACATCGGTGTAACTACCAGTGGTTAAAATTTTCCGATCTTCTGCGATCTTCTTTTGATTCTCATGAATCGAAACAATAGAATTCGCGTCACGCTCGATTTTCTTTTGAGCCTCTGATTTAGGGGCTTTCTTGTCATCCTTCTTCTCTTCAGGTTTTACGTATTTTTTGCCTGCTGCTTCAGCCGCTTTTTTTGCGTCCTCTTCTAACTTGTTCTTAGCTTCGATTTCAATCGAAAGCTTAACGGCTTCGGGCGAATTAAACACGCTTTCCAGAGGTTTTTGGTAGTTAATCGTCGAATAAACAATACCAATCACGAAAGGCATACTGTAAATCCAAACCCCAGTTCGCCAAAAACGTGATGTTGCAGGCTCACGGAATTTCGCGGCAACGAAAGCTGAACTCAAAAGGAAAATGGCACCGCCAAGTATCTCTCTTTTGGCATCTGCCATCGCCGGCACAAAGAACGCTGCAACCGCTGCCACACTGGTTATCAATCCTAAAATTAAGAAAACCAAAGAGACCAAAGGCATACGCATTCCAAGCACACTGAAAATACGTTCATGGCGAATAAATAGCGCAATCAAGCTCATCAATACCAATTCGCCGACTATAACGCCCGCCGACCCCAAGCCGGGTACAAAGGCTAAACCCAACATCAGCGCAGCGCTAGCGAGAAAAGACTTCCAAGTTCCAAATAATACGAACAGCAAACCAGCTGCTGTAAACGCATAACTAAAAAGAATATCGCCAGGCCAAAGCAAGATTGTATGCATCATGCCAAATACACCCAAGGCGATGACGCGACGGATATAGGGCACAAGGAAGGCTCGACCGGTATCTTCGGCACGTGTCAGCATGACAGCGAAGCCCATCCCGAATAATAGAGAGAAAATAGTCCAGAACTTACCCGCTACGAAGAAATTAACAAAATAAGTCGCCAACCAATCTAAACCTTGGGCAGATGCAGGAATGCCATCTTGAAATTCATGGAACGAGCGGTTAAACCACTCGATATTCATGAAGAAAATGCCTATCAAGGCAAAGCCACGAACCACGTCAATGGCTTCGATACGCTCCGCTGGGGCGATAGGCTTGAGATCTTTGAAGGGAGTTGGTGGTGGCGCCTGCTCTGATGTAATGATTACTTGTTCCATATCTGCTCTTTTCCGTGAAGGGTTAAAGAAAAGGCGGGCCACACCAAACGCATGGGCGCCATCTAACATTGCAGATGCTACGTAAGTCATGTGGTGAAAACAAACACTGTGCGACGAAATGCAAAAAACGAGGCACGAAATCGAATAAACACGCTTTATACTTCTACGCATTTGATCAACATCGTAGCTCAGTGTAGTGCATACCCTAGGCAAAACAAACCCTCTTCGAAAAGTCTCTATGCGAAAAACCACAATCTCCAAGATCCGTCTGATAAAAACTAGTGGATTGCTCTTGCTACTCTGCCATCTACCCTCGGTTTTTGCTGAGACAAACAATGCAGTAGCAAAAAGCGCATTCGAAGTGAAAGGATTAAAGCGAGCGGCTCAAATTATTGTCGACAAATGGGGGGTGCCGCATATCTATGCCAGCAATGAAGACGACGTGTTTCTGGCTCAAGGCTTTAATGCGGCGCGCGATCGTTTATTTCAAATCGATTTATGGCGTCGACGTGGCTTAGGACAATTATCCGAAGTATTTGGCCAAGCCTATTTGGAACAAGATCGTGCGGCACGTCTATTTCTCTATCGCGGTGATATGAAAAAAGAATGGGCTGCTTATGGCAAGCAATCTCAACGGATTACTCAACAGTTTGTCGCTGGAATTAACGCCTACGTGACTTATGTAAATCAACATCCGGAGCATTTACCGCCCGAATTCGTGGCTTTGAATTACCGCCCAGCGCGATGGCAAGCAGAGGATGTTGTCAGAATACGTAGCCATGGCTTAACTCGCAATCTCACTTCCGAAGTCAATCGCGCCAAGATGGCCTGCGCTGGTGATGTCAGTTTGGATGAAGTAAGACAGCGTCTCTCTCCCACTTGGCAAACCAAACTTCCTGAGGGATTGGACCCATGTTTACCAGATGACGTCTTACGCCAATTTACTTTAGCAACCCAAAATGTTCCCTTTAGTCCTGCCACCACACCTGTAGCGAAACTCAACGCAGAATCCAAAGATGATCGCTTAGCGCAACTTGAAGTGAACGAGAGCGATAAAATGGAAGGCAGCAATAACTGGGTAATCTCGCCAGAAAAGTCGACAACTGGGCGCGCCATCATGGCCAATGATCCGCACCGCGCTTATTCTGCGCCCTCACTGCGTTATATCACGCATTTGAGCGCTCCAGGACTCGATGTTATCGGCGCAGGCGAACCTGCTCTACCAGGCATCTCGATTGGGCACAATGGCAGCATTGCTTTTGGCTTGACGATTATGAGTATCGATCAAGAAGACTTATACGTGTATGACATTCACCCCGATAAGCCGCAACACTATCGCTATCAAGGTCAATGGGTAGCGATGCAAAAGCGTACCGAAGTCTTTAAGCTCAATAGCGGCGCAACGATGGAATCAGACCTTTTCTTCACCCGCCACGGACCCGTGATTTATTTTGATACCAAGAAGAACAAAGCCTATGCCGTTCGCACAGGATGGTTAGAACCGGGCATGGCTCCCTACTTTGGCAGCGTGGATTACATGCGCGCCCAAAATTTTAACGAATTCAAGAAAGCCATGTTGCATTGGGGGGCGCCAACAGAAAACCAAGTGTATGCCGACACCAAAGGAAATATTGGATGGGTGCCTGGTGGTTTAACGCCGATTCGTCCTAACTGGGATGGCTTATTACCTGTACCCGGTGATGGCCGTTACGAATGGGCAGGATTTTTGTCTGGGGACAAACTACCATCTAGCTACAATCCCGAAAAAGGCTGGTTCGCTTCGGCCAATGAATTAAATTTACCGGAAGACTATCCTTATCGTGAACGTAAGATTGGTTTTGAATGGCCGCACAACGCGCGCTATCAAAGAATCGCTGATGTCCTATCGCAAGATAAGAAGATCTCATTAGAAGATTCGATGCGCCTACAAAATGATGTCTTGTCTCTCCCAGCTGAAAGATTAATTCGACTCCTCAAGGCTATCCCTGAAACAAGTCTGGTCAATCAAAACAAAGCAAAACTTGCCATCCAAATGTTAAGCGCTTGGGACAGGCAAGAAAACGCTGACTCGTCTGCAGCGGCGCTCTATCAATACTGGTACTCACAAAGTTTGGGACCACAATATAAAGATGTAATGCTTGGACAAAAATCTTATCTCATCACCACCCTGCCAGACCTCACATTGATGTTGAAAAATCTTGAAGCAAAAGATGGCTTTCCACCACAATTTGGCGACACTTTGGACAATGCAAAACAAAGACGTGACCAATTGCTCATCACCAGTTTGACCCATGCCTATCAACAATTGGAAAAACGTTTAGGGACACAAACCCAGCAGTGGCGTTGGGGGGATCTGCAAAAAACCTTGTTCGCTCATCCCTTCTCGCCCTTACTTGAAAGCAAAGCTAAAGCACACTACGACGTCGGACCATTACCTCGCGGCGGCAGTGCCAATAGCGTGAACCAGTCTTCTTATCGACTACAAGATTTCGTACAAATCAATGGACCGAGCTTTCGCGTCGTGGTCGATGTCGGTAACTGGGATAACTCAAAAGCGATGAACGCACCAGGTCAATCAGGTAACCCCGCCAGTGAACATTATCGAGATTTAGCAACACCGTGGGCCAAGGGTGACTATTTCCCACTCTTGTATAGCCGCAAGGCGGTTACCGAAGCGGCACAAGAGATTATTAATTTGCAACCAACAGCGCGTAAATAAATTGAAATGAACTCGTGACTATCCTCTACTTTCAACTATAAGGATATGCGCTTATATTCTTTGAATTTAAAACTCGCTTACAGTATTCTGTTTCGCTATTAAGCTCGTTTAACAAGACATAAATTGTCACAAGACGGTCTTTTCCCTCATCAATCGACGACTGAGTTTCACTTGATGGAACTCAGCGTTTACAAGGAGAACACATGGCTATTTTTGAAAACAATTCAGATTCCATAGGCCGCACGCCCTTGGTCAGACTCAATCGTGTTACCGATGGCGCTGGCGCTACGGTATTAGCCAAAATCGAAGGTCGCAACCCGGCTTACTCAGTGAAATGTCGAATTGGCGCCGCTATGGTGGCCGATGCCGAAGCACGCGGCTTACTCGGTCCTGGCAAAGAACTGATCGAACCAACCAGCGGCAATACCGGCATTGCTCTCGCATTTGTCGCCGCTGCAAAAGGTATCCCTCTGACATTAACCATGCCAGAAACCATGAGCGTAGAACGCCGAAAATTATTGGTAGCGTTCGGCGCCAAACTGGTTTTGACGGAAGGCGCCAAAGGCATGAATGGTGCAATTGCCAAAGCCGAAGAAATTCGCGCTAGCGATCCAGATCGTTACGTCTTGTTGCAGCAGTTCAAAAATCCTGCCAATCCTGCTATCCATGAAAAAACGACTGGTCCTGAGATCTGGAACGATACCGAAGGTAAGGTCGATATTTTCGTTGCGGGCGTTGGAACAGGCGGCACCATCACTGGGGTGTCGCGCTACATTAAGCAAAGCCAGGGCAAAGCAATTACCACGGTTGCGGTTGAGCCAATCAGCAGCCCGGTATTGACGCAAAAGCGCGCTGGCCAGCCGATTCAACCGGCACCACATAAAATTCAAGGTATCGGTGCAGGGTTTGTACCAGACGTACTCGATCTCGACTTAGTCGATCAAATTGAACAAGTCAGTAATGAAGAAGCAGTGCAATTTGCGCAGCGCCTCGCCAAAGAAGAAGGAATTTTAGCGGGCATTTCTTGCGGTGCAGCGACAGCGGTTGCGGTTCGTCTAGCAAAGTTACCGGAAAATGCGGGCAAGACTATCGTTGTTGTGTTGCCTGATTCTGGAGAACGTTATTTGAGTTCAATCTTGTTTGAAGGCTACTTTGATGCAAATGGTGTCGCCTTAGCATAATCGATCTGCCTTGCTTAAAAAAAATCGCCTCACATCGACGATGGAGGCGATTTTTTCATGCTTATGTTCTATACCTTCAACCAAATTCCTTGAATGTTTCAAGATCGATTTGCACAGACTGATCGCCGCCGGACAACCAAATTTGACCATCTTGTATTGTGCATTGTAGCTGCATCGTACGCTCAGCCAACTTTGCCAATTCTTGGCTAGTTTCAGAAGCGATATTCTTCACGCACAAATTTTTGGCGCGATCTAAACGGCTGTTCATTTGCTTCCACCAGATATTACTCGCGTGAGAAAAGCTGTAAACGAATACTTGTTCAGCACGTCCACAAGCTTTCAATAGACGACGGTCATCGGGCTGTCCAACTTCGCCCCACAAGAGAATCGCATCGGTGTAATCTTTTTCCCAGAAGTCTGGTTCTTCCGTGTCTGAAATGCCTTTACCGAAAGCGAGTCTTTCACTCGCATGGATTGCAAATGCCAACACCCGAACCATCATGCGTTCGTCCGTTTCGGAAGGATGACGTGCGATAGTCAAGCTATGGTCAGCGTAATAGCCACGATCCATGTCGGAAATATTCAGTTCTGCTTTGTAGATGGTAGATTTTAAAGCCATTATAGATCGGAAGAGCACACGTCTGAA
>CALKVB010000185.1 GCA_937996605.1 uncultured Oxalobacteraceae bacterium
TGGCAATGAGCTGCTCTTCACTTATCGGTTTAGCGACGGCTTTCGTGGTGGCTTTGTTGACTGAATTGGTTGAGGCTACTTGATTGGCGAGTGCATAGGGCGCTTGAAAGGCCGCAGCTAGCGCAATAACTAAAGCGAGGGGCAATGTAGAAGGGCGACGCGTAGTTTTCATAGGTATTCCTTTTTACAAAGAGAAAGCATGCTGTATTCGTGCGTTATGTGGTGTTATGTGGTGTTATGGGGTGTTAAGGGGTGTTATGAGACCCAAAGCAGCGTTAAGCTAACAGGTTTCAACCGAAAGCGGCGGTTTTCTATTGAATTTTGTTGGCGTCGTGCAGCGTTTGGCTTTTCTGACCATCGGATGGGCAAAAGGTTCCCATTGCCGAATTAGCTTAAGCCGTGGTTTCGGTACTGATCAAATCCCAATTGTCTTCATCATCGTAACGGCACATCCAGTTCACAGCTTGATGCCACTCGCGCACCAGTTCTGCATCGATGTTGCCCGGACTAGGTTTATGGTTGAGATAGGCATGACGTACCGCCCAATGTAATCGATACAGCAGATCGGACCAATCCATGATGGCATCTTTGCGGCGCATCTTCAGATTTGAAAGGAAGGTGGGGGCAGCAGCTTGTGCATCGATTTGCTTCGGAAAGCAGGCGAGTGCTTGGCTGATATCGCAAGGTTTGGTTCCTAGATTAATTTTAGGCACCAAGCCCGCACACCACGCTAAGAAAGCGAAGGCGTGGCGTCGGCTTTGCATGGAGGAAAACGCTTCACTGAGATCGTCTTGATTGGGCTTACTCCGATCGCTTAGGAAACTTTTTTCATTTTCGGAAAGTAGGTCGATCAATTGATGTTGCTGTAAATAAGCCGTCACTTGTTGTTTCGTATTCACCTCGAGCGCGTGGCTTACTGCCCAGAGTGCAATGAGGCGTTGACGTAATTCGTTTTCACAACGTAATGTGACCTCTTCATCCGCTTCGATGACGTGAAGTTGCACATTGATGCGAATGCCACGTTTGTGTAGTTGGAGTTCAGAAGCTTCTTTGCGTAATTCAGGGGTCATAGGCGTGCTATTAGTGATCGATTGCTTGAAGTCGCGGCAATTATGACATGCTGGCCACGTCCTACCAAATTTGCGGCTAATGCAGTGCGATGTCTAGGCTTAACATTACTGGTAGCGATGGCTGACGGCAACTGGCTCACATGCTAGACTTCACGCTTCACTATTTTGCTGAAGAATAATCATCATGAATGTCGTCATTCTCGCTGCTGGCATGGGTAAGCGCATGCAGTCTAATTTGCCAAAAGTCTTGCACCCCATCGCGGGAAAAGCCATGTTAAAACATGTGATTGATACGGCACGTTCTTTAAGCACCGATGGCTTAGCGGCGAAGATCTGTGTGATTTACGGGCATGGCGGTGAGCAAGTGCGTGAAGCAGTTGCTGCAGATGATATTGCTTTTGCTAAGCAAGAGCCGCAACTTGGTACCGGTCATGCGGTAGCGCAAGCGATTCCTCATCTCGATGATGCTGTGCCGACTTTGATTTTGTATGGCGATGTACCACTAACGCGTGCTTCGAGTTTGCAGCGCTTGGTACAAGCCGCAGCGAACAATCAATTAGCGATTTTGACGGCACACATGGCAGAGCCAACGGGTTTAGGCCGCATTATTCGTGAGGGCGGTAAGATTCGTCGTATTGTTGAGCAAAAAGATGCAAACGAAGCGGAGCGAGCCGTTACTGAAATTAACACCGGGATTATGGTCGCACCGACCGCCGCGCTCAAGAAATGGTTGAGCGGGCTATCCAATAACAATGCGCAAGGCGAATACTATTTAACCGATGTCGTCGCTGCTGCGGTTGCTGATGGCGTAGAAGTGACATCAGCACAACCTGACGCCATCTGGGAAACGCTGGGTGTAAATAGCAAAGTGCAATTGGCTGAATTAGAGCGGCTGCATCAGAAAAATATCGCCTTGGGTTTGCTTGAGCAAGGTGTGACATTGCTTGATCCAGCACGGATCGATGTACGTGGACAATTGCAATGCGGGCGTGACGTCAGCATTGATGTTGGCTGTGTATTCGAGGGCAGCGTGATGATCGAGGATGGTGCAAAAATTGGTGCGCACTGCGTGATCAAAAATGCGCGTATTGGCGCTGGTAGCGATATTAAAGCTTTCTGCCATATTGAAGATGCGGTGGTCGGTGCGAAAGGACAGATTGGCCCCTACGCGCGTCTGCGCCCAGGTGCTGAATTGGCAGAAGATGTTCACATCGGTAATTTCGTTGAAGTCAAAAACAGTCAAATTGCCGCTCATAGCAAAGCGAATCATTTGGCTTACATTGGTGACGCTACGGTGGGTAGCCGCGTCAATATTGGCGCTGGTACGATTACCTGCAACTACGATGGTGTCAATAAATTCCGCACCATCATCGAAGACGATGCTTTCATTGGCAGTGATAGTCAATTGATCGCACCAGTTCGTGTCGGTAAGGGCGCGACTTTGGGGGCAGGTACTACTTTAAGTAAAGATGCGCCAGAAGGTAAGCTCACCGTATCACGTGCAAAGCAATTGACGATAGACGGCTGGCAGCGTCCGGTCAAAATCAAAAAATAATGTAAGTACGGGGCAAACAGCAGGTGCTAGCGCTGCTCTAGGCTAGTGTCTGTTAGTGTCTTTTTTTCAGGGGATGGGAGGCGGGTGTTTCGCCCCGAGGAGGCGCAAACCGGTGTTTCCGGTAGCTCTATCCGCGGTCTTCGCCCCAAAATAAGGGGGCTCATTCTGACTCTCGCGTCTACAGCATTGCGCCTATCAACTTCACTAATTTGTGCTGTAGTGATCAGCTTACTTCTTACAATTACTGCACAACGTCAACTACATTTTTGTGCTACATCTTTACTGCTTATTTCGTGTTTGTGCTTTATTTGTGTTTTTTTACATTTAAAGTCAACACATCAACAATGATTAGCCTTGTGTATCAACCACATAGTTAGTCAACAACGCAGCAACAGCAACTAAAGTAGCGATCAATTGGATTTCGATAAATTCCATGATATTTCCTTTTCAAAATTAAATTAAAGATATTTTTAAAACACTATTTACTTGTCGCTGAGCGTTTTTTAAACAGCATCATTTGCGACAGGTGGAATCATAGCGAATCGATAAATATAAATATAATTTTAAATTCCAATATCATCCATTCACAAAATGTATATCTTGTCATCGTCAAGAAATAATGCGAATAAAATCGCATAAATACAACGTGGTCCGCCTATAAATTTTGGCTGAAATCAAGTTTTAGAACATTTCTATCGGTTTTTCGGGGGAGGTGTTTATTTTCTCGCGTTGATAAAGAAGGTTTATCTTGCCTCAAAGTATAGTGATTTGCTTTTGGGAGTAGGCATTCCTCGACAAGTGGTCTGTACTGTCACCCAGAACATGAGGTGTTATGCCACAGTCAAGGCAGTTTCGAACTTGCTTCTGTGTATGGAGAAAAAGCTTCGGACATTGCGTACATTGGCTTGGCTAGCAAACAGGCGATGAGCGAGTGCGTGATAGGCCGCCATATCGGCGACTTGTATCATTAAAACGAAATCAGGCCCTGGTGAAACGCGATAACACTGTTGCACCGCCGGCTCTTTTGAAACCAGTTGTTCAAAGGCGATTTGATGCTCGGTTGCTTGATGATCTAGCGTGATTTCGACAATCGCCGTCAAACCTGCGCCGACCTTTTCTGGCGCCAAAATAGCAACTTGTTTGGCAATCACGCCGGCTTTCACCAAGCGTGCCACTCGACGTAAGCAGGTGGGAGCAGAAGCGTGAACGATGCTCGCCAATTCTTGATTGCTGAGGGCATTATTGAGCTGTAATTGTTGCAAGATGCGTTTATCAAGGTCGTCGAGAGTGGTCATGGTGTGCAATAAAATAACTTATCTTGATATCTTTTGAAATAAAAATTCATGTAGTGTGACTGATCATGAATATTGCCACTATTAATCACATTTTGAAAGAAAATTTCATTCAATATGGCATAGCATGAGGCCTTCGAATATTTGTTTCTCTTAATACAGAGGTCTCTATGTGTGGCATCGTCGGCGCAGTAGCACAACGTAATATCACCCCAATTTTGCTCGAAGGTTTAAAACGCCTGGAATACCGTGGCTATGATTCTTGCGGTGTGGCTTTGCATGTCGATGGTAAGTTGCAGCGCTCACGCAGCACCTCACGCGTCGCTGAATTGCAAGCTCAAGTTGAGCAAACTGGTTTGAGTGGCTTTACGGGCATCGCTCACACACGTTGGGCGACCCATGGTGCGCCATCCTCAGCGAATGCGCACCCTCATTTTTCTCGCAATGGTGATAATGCCCGCATCGCGCTCGTGCATAACGGCATTATCGAAAACCATGAAGAGCTACGCGCAGAGTTGACCCAAGCGGGCTATGTGTTTGAAAGTCAAACCGATACTGAAGTCATTGCCCACTTGGTTGATCATTTATATAGCGGTGATTTATTCGACACCGTGCAACAAGCGGTGAAGCGTTTAACCGGCGCGTACGCCATCGCGGTCTTCTGTCGTGATGAACCGCACCGTGTGGTTGGTGCACGCCAAGGTTCACCCTTAATCGTTGGCATCGGTAAAGGTGAAAACTTCCTCGCTTCTGATGCAATGGCATTGGCTGGCACTACCGATCAAATCATTTATCTCGAAGAAGGTGATGTCGTCGATTTGCAATTGCAACGCGTGTGGATAGTCGACGTCAATGGCAGACAGGTTGAACGCGAGGTACGCACGGTGTATGCGCATACCGGCGCGGCAGAGTTGGGCCCGTATCGCCACTACATGCAAAAAGAAATCTTCGAACAAGCGCGCGCTTTGGGTGACACCTTAGAAGGCATCACCAATATCATGCCTGAGCTGTTTGGCGATAAAGCCTACCGCGTATTTCAAGAAGTCGACAATGTCTTAATCCTCGCTTGTGGCACCAGCTACTACGCCGGCATGACTGCGAAATATTGGATAGAGTCGATTGCGAAAATTCCAGTGAATGTGGAAATCGCCAGTGAATATCGCTACCGTGACAGCGTGCCCAATCCTAAGAGTTTGGTGGTCACCATTTCGCAAAGTGGCGAAACCGCAGACACCTTGGCCGCACTTAAACACGCACGTGAACTGGGTATGCCGCATAGTCTGACGATTTGTAATGTGTCGACCAGCGCCATGGTGCGCGAATGTGAACTCGCTTACATTACACGTGCAGGTGTTGAAGTTGGCGTGGCATCGACCAAGGCTTTCACCACACAGCTTGCCGCCCTATTCTTGTTGGCGCTGACGCTCGCGCAAAGCAAAGGCCGTTTGAGTGAAACGCAAGAACAAGATCACATCAAAGCCTTGCGCCATTTACCTGTTGCCATTACAGCCGTATTGGCACTCGAACCCCAAATCATCGCTTGGGCAGATGAATTTGCGCGAAAAGAAAATGCCCTATTCTTAGGCCGCGGTTTGCATTACCCAATCGCACTAGAAGGTGCTTTAAAACTCAAAGAAATTTCTTATATCCATGCCGAGGCTTACCCTGCCGGTGAACTCAAACATGGGCCACTTGCACTCGTCACCAAAGACATGCCAGTTGTCACTGTCGCCCCCAATGACACACTGATCGAGAAACTCAAATCGAACATGCAAGAAGTGCGTGCCCGCGGCGGTGAACTCTACGTCTTCGCCGACGCCGATTCGCGCATCGCACCAAGTGAAGGCGTACACGTGATACGCCTGCCAGAACATTACGGCATGTTGTCACCAATCTTGCACACAGTACCTCTGCAATTACTGGCGTATCACACCGCATTGGCACGCGGTACTGATGTAGACAAGCCGCGTAACCTCGCCAAGAGCGTCACAGTCGAGTGAGCATCATTGGCATTAGTGAAACTTGTGTTTCATCGGAATAATGTTCGGAGCTGCAGAATCAAGTTCGAAAAGTCACAAGGAGAAATTAAATAAAGTTCGAAAATCTATTAAACGTAAATTGTATTGGATAAGCTGGGCTTTACTTTGTTCTTCCTTTAAGTCAGTAGACTGGACTTCCCCTAGTTTCGTAGAGAAATCCTAACTTCTAAATAGTTTTGGCTCGAAGGCTCAAAATTTTTCAAACACGAGCGATTGCCTTAGTTTTTGAGAATGCGATTGATTTCTTGAAGTAAGGCTCTTGTAGCGGGAGCTGGTGTAGTTGTATTACTAACTACAACCAAATCAAGTGGTCTTACATGCGGGAGATCGTAACTTGAATCTAGTTTTAGTAGATACTCTGGGACGCTACACTCAGCTAAAGCGGCAACGGCTAACCCAGCCTTCACTAATGCTAAGATGCCCATTAAACTAGGGCTACTGTAAATGGTCCGGTAGTTTCTATTCGTCGCTTGCAATGCTTCTAATGTTCTCTCTCTGGTGACGCAGCCTTTATCTAGAAGCGCTACAGGAAGCGGATCCTTTTTCCATATTTCGTGCTTTGCCGATCCCACCCAGACGACAGGCTCCTTTCGTACGAACATGCCTTGGGCTGTGGCATCGTTGGATACTAGCGCCACATCGATAGCCCCCGCCTGAATTTTCTGCATCAACTGTTTGCTTTGTAAGCATACGATTTCTATCTCTACGTTCGGAAAGAGAGCTGCGAACTGCTCCAAGACAGGCGGCAGAATCGCGGCGAGAAAGTCATCAGGTGCACCGAGACTAACCTTCCCAGTTACTTGGTGTGTTTCGAGTGCAGCCATTGCTTGCGCCTCTAGGGATAGCATCTTACGTGCATATGGAAGAAGCTTCTCCCCTGCAGTGGTCAATTCAATTCGCCGAGTGTGTCTTGTGAATAGTTTTTGACCTACAGATTCTTCTAATTTCAAAATCTGCATACTTACGGCACCCTGAGATCGATGAACATGGTCTGCTGCTGCTATGAAACTCCGTTGTTCGGCTGCGGCGACGAAGGTCTGCAGCTGCGCTAGGTTGAGCTCTGATCCCATATTTTATGTATTAGAAAAACGAAAGAATTAAATTAAATAAATTAGTTTGTATGAATTATAGATGCGATTTAGGATACAGCAAGTCAATTCTGGGAATACATAAATGAAATATCCATCTGCAACTTATACTTTCGCTATGCTTTTACTTGGGACTCTGGGGATCTTTCTCAACGAATCGGGATTGCCGCCAACAACTGCAGTGTTCTTTCGAAGCTTCATTGGAGGGATTTTGCTCTGTATTTTTTGTCTTATTACTGGCCTCTTTCGTCGAGAAAATTTTTCTTTGAAGCCCGTTACATTAGCCATTGTTAGTGGACTATTGATGTGTGTGAATTGGGTCGCTTTTTTTAAAGCGTTGGATGCAATCGGCATTTCGACGGCGACAGTCGTCTTCCATATACAGCCTTTTATTGTCCTAATATTTAGTTCGGTCATTTTGAAGGAGCGGATTGGCAAGAGCGCTTATGCCTGGGTCATGGTTGGTTTTTTGGGTTTGACACTTGCATGCGGAGGCGTAAGCGGTGTATCACTCGAGTGGCCATACCTAATTGGAATATTCTATACGTCTGTTGCTGCTGCGGCGTACGCAGGAGTGACGCTCATCACTCGAACAATCCAAAATTTGAAACCACATTTAACGTCACTGATACATTGCTTAGTTGGCGCGGCATTGACTGCTGCATTTGTCGAAATTCCAAGCCAAGGTTTCAGTTTATCCCAGGAAATATGGATGCTAGGGCTCGGATTTTTCCCAACAGCGTTGTCGTACGTGCTCATTTATGGCTCGACGCCAAAAATGAATACCGCGTCGATAGCTGTACTTACGTTTATTTATCCTTCAACCGCAGTTGTGTTCGACTTTCTGGTCTATGGAAACACCCTCGGGGTTGTTGGCCTGCTCGGTTTTTTTTGCATTGTTATTTCCAGCCTCGCGGTGAATCTGCGATGGTCTTTTTTTTCGTTCATGAAGGGTTAAGGCAAAATGAGAATCTATGTTGAGAGAAGAAATGAGTTGTTAAACAAGATGCTCAAATTGGGCGGTGGTGTAGCCGTTATACATAGCGGGAGCGAGGCCATAAGAAATAATGATGTAGAGTATTCATTTAGACATAACAGCAATTTCCATTACCTTACAGGCCTCTCCGAACCTGATTTGGTGTTGGTGCTGGTTGCTCGTGAAAAACCGTATTCAATTCTGTTTTGTAAAGAAAGTAGTATTGATAGTGAAATCTGGCATGGTAAACGCCCTAGCCATGACGAAATTAAGAACACGTGTGCTTTTGAAGAGGTCGCTCCGATCTCAGCTTTAAGAGATGCCTTATTAAAACTCTTTGATTCCAGTCACGCGGTGTTTGCCGAGCTCTGGAAAAAATCGAGCCTAGTTGTCCAACTAAATGAATGGATTTCTGAACTCAGAAAATTTGATCGTTCAGGTGCACGGGTACCCAAATCATTTGTCGATGTAAATATGCTCATCGAAGATATGAGATTGATCAAGTCTCGTGGTGAGATCGAAAAGATGCGTAGAGCCGCGGGAATTTCGGTTCAAGCTCATCTTGAATTGATGAGGAACGTGAAAATTGGTATGACTGAAAGGCAGCTAGAAGGGCAGCTATTAGCTTCATTCTACAAAGCTGGAGCAAGCGCGCCTGCTTATCCTTCAATTATCGCTTCAGGGCCAAATGCATGTGTGCTGCACCACAATCCGAGTAATCGCATTGTCAAAGATAGCGAACTCATTTTAGTTGATGCTGGTTGCGAGTATGAAAGTTATGCATCCGACATAACGCGGACCTTTCCCTCAAGTGGGAAATTCTCGCCCGAGCAGCGACAGATTTATTCGATCGTCCTTGCTGCACAACTCGCTGCCATTAAAGAGGCCTATGCTGGGAACGACTGGATGCAACCTCATCATATTGCTGTTCGAATCATCACTGAAGGCTTATTCGAAGTGGGTTTGTTGAACACTAATACAGTGGGTACGGTGGAAGACGCTATTGCATCTCAGGCGTATGCCCAATTTTTCATGAGCAAAACTAGTCACTGGATAGGCATGGATGTGCATGATGTTGGCAGCTATCTCACACCGGACAGTAGAAGTTGGCGCGTATTGGAAGAGGGCATCACTCTAACAATCGAGCCAGGAATATACATACGTCCAGCAGAAAACGTTCCGGAAAAATATTGGAATATAGGCATTCGCATAGAGGATGATGTTCTGATTACAAGAACTGGAAATGAAATCTTAGGCACAGGATTGCCAAAAGAAATTTTCGATATCGAAAATATTATGGCATAGCAAGCGGCCTATAAAATGTAGGCTGTAGTGTTGATGAGCATGGCGCTAGTGTTCCCGATAATCGCTTGCAGAAGAGAAATTTCTTATCCTCATTGATATTTAAGACAGCCCTCGATTGTTGGTTTTAGGCAAACAATCAAGGGCTTTTTCTTCGTTCTCTAAGAACCAAGCATTTGTTTGCAAGAGCGTGAAACCATCGTCTCGCGTGGACACCTCGATCAAACAAGTATTTGTGGTTTCAAGCCTATTTCCTAGCTACTTCCATTAGTGGTTAGGATGTAGAGACCTTATTTCTTTCGCAAATATTCAATAAT
>CALKVB010000186.1 GCA_937996605.1 uncultured Oxalobacteraceae bacterium
CAAACGTCGTGTATTTTCAGCGAGGGCAGCGGTTCGCACATATGGCCGCCAATAATATTGACCTCGCTTACGATTCAATAATAGTTCCGCCTGATCTTCTTTAGCTTGCTTGATTTTTGGCAGTGAGAAAAGGCCATCCGATCCAACATTGATGAGCGCCCAAGTTTTGTCTCCAGCAATGCGTATCACGACCGCACCAGTGTCACTCACTCCATCTCTTTTTATCAATTCAAATTGCAACGGCGCATGCGGTGCTAAGGATTTTTTATCTTCATAAAACTGCATTCCTGCTAGGAAGGCGGTATAGTTCTTCCAATCAGGATCTCGCGTACTCGAAATCACGACAGAAGAACCATTTATTTGCTCTGCTTTTTCTTGGGCCCAAGCGATCGACGATAAAGCAAACGCTAAGTAACTCAGAAAACCAATTAAAAATTGACGGGCATTATTTAGTTTCAAACTGGAAATTCCTAGAAATTCAGCACGTGACAATACCTGCCACAATTCTATTGTTGCGCCAAAGAACCGAATTGTTTTACGCTGTTTGCACGTAGCGTTGATCATTTTTAAATGTCGCTAATATATGCCGTTTGAATGATCACGAATAGACACCAAGGTGTTATATTTCGCCCCAATACTTCATGTGAAATAAGTAACCAAGATCACTCCAATCCTCAACTCGGTTTAGTTTGGCTGAAGAAGTCTGTGTTCGAGGTTGCGAAATGTCGCGCAGCGAAACTGGGCAGAACTTTTCAACGCAACACAAATCCAAGGGATTTCGACTACGGCGAATTTCACAACAATTTTTTAGAAAATCAACTATGCCGCAGCAATTTATTGTCACCAAGTTTCTTATCCCAACTTTGCGAGAAAACACAATTCGCCGTCATCGCCTTGTAGAAAAGCTCAACCTGAGTGCCTCACATTCACATCGCCTAACGGTTATTTCTGCGCCAGCAGGATTTGGTAAAACAACGTTGGCATGTGATTGGCTTAGCCAAATCAAATGGCAATGCGCTTGGCTTGCACTTGATAGTCGGGACAGCAATGTAGAGCTATTTGTTAAACATCTCGCAGCAAGTCTTCAAAAAGCACTTCCCAATTTCAACTTCAATCTACAACAAGAACCACATACTGAGTTCAAACCTGAATTAGTCATCGTCCAACTGCTCAATGAAATTACGCGACTCGACGCTCCTCTTATCCTTGTCTTGGACGATTTTCACCTCGCACACTCCCCTGAAGTCTGCGAGATTTTGAGCCTGATGTTGAATCGCGCACCAGAACAATTAAAGTTCTTAATTACCTCTCGAACAGAATTAAATATTCCTGTCGCGCGTTTGAAGGCGCAACTTCAATTCACGAAAATTGGCCCTTGTGAACTTGCATTAAATGGCAGCGAGGCATCCAGCTTTCTTAGAGAAACGATGGGACTCAGTCTGTCAAAAGCGGTGCAAGAACTACTATTTGTACGTTCTGAGGGGTGGATTGCGGGCCTACAATTGGCCGCTATTTCGTTCAGGGAGTCGACGACCCCAGAAGATTTCGCTGGATTTGAAAATCAAGCCAATCATAATATTTTCGACTTCCTCTTTGAAGAAGTGTTCTCTCAGCAAACGCCAGAAGTGCGCCGTTTTTTGCTGGCAACGGCGTTGCTAGAAAAAATGAATCCACAATTATGTGATTATGTTTTGGACGATACCACCATCAACTCGCGTCAAATATTCGACTATCTCGAACGAGTTAATTTGTTTGTGATGAGTTTAGATGATAAGCAATCGTGGTATCGCTACCACCATCTCTTCCATGAATCTTTGCACGAAGTGCAAGCACGCTACTTGAGCCCCACTGAAATTTCTCGCTATCACCTACGCGCAAGTCATTGGTTTGAACAACAAGCAGAATTTTCAAAGGCATTTGAGCATTCGATCGCTTCCAGAGACAAAACGCATTTGTGTGGCTTAGCAGAACGTTCATGGGAAACATTGTCACAGGCATTCCAAATGAAGCACTGGCTAGAATGGACGACGCATATCCCGGAACAATACCTGGCAAACCGACCTGTTCTTCTTTTGCAAATTGGATGGGCCTTGATGGGTGAAGGACGATACGACCAGAGTGAGAAGCGATTATGTGATGCTGAACTTTGCTTAACTTCCACTCGGCCCGACAATGTGGTCGTGGTTCAAGAGCAATTCGAACAGCTGCATGTAAGGATCGCATTTGTACGCGCCTATAATGCACAAAATCGCTGTGATATAGCTTCTACCATTGCTCACGCAGAGAATCTTATTCAACTATCCCACCCTGAAAGAGACCACTTTTTACGAGCTCAAGCTAGAGCCGTTTTGGCCGCCTCCTACTGGGCACAAGGGGATTTAGAAAAAGCACATTCCGCTCTCATCGCATGGGTAGCCCATGCCCGCCGAACAGGGAATACTTTCTTTGCAATTGCGGGTGCTTCCGGAATCGCTCAGATCCTGGTCGATCAAGGACAATCGCTTGAAGCGGTCTCAGTTTTTCAAAGCACCCTTCGAGAAGCTGAAACCCTAGATGATGGCGCCAAACAAATTACCCCGCACCTATACTTAGGGCTTAGTTTGTTACACCTCGACCTAGGCAAGCTCAATGAGGCAAAAGAGTACCTCGCTCGAAGTGAAGAAATTGCGCATTGTTCAACACTATCAGATTGGCCCTACCGCCATCATTTGGTGCTTGCTCGCTACTGTGAATTTAATAGAGATTATGATGGTGCGTTACTGCATTTGGACGATGCACAACGCCATTTTGTTCCGGGGCTGATACCAAATACACGCCCTATCGAAGCGCAAAAGATCTTGCTTCACTTACGCAAATCAGAATTGAGTCGTACCATCGCGTGGCAAAACAAAAAAGAAAAAACAATTTTCCTCAGCTTTAATTATCTGAATGAATTCGAAATCCTCGTCTTTATCAGATGTCGTTTAGAACAGGCGATGTTGAACAACAACTTCGATGCTTTTGCAGAATATTACCTCGTATTAGATAAGTTACTTGATTTTGCATATTCACAAAGTCGTATTCGTAGCCAAATCGAAATATTGACACTCAAGGCGCAACTCAAATATTTAGAAGGCAGGAATATCGACTATCTTCCTTTGATTGAACAAGCCTTAACTCGCGCTGTTCCCGACAACCAGTCTTTTGTTTTGTCTGCCTGTGGATCCTGCGCCGAAGAACTATTACGGAGTGCGCGCAAGAGTTTGAAACAACTTTATATCAAACCCCAACTATCTCTGACTAGTTTTCTCGACACGGTACTAGAGCGCCTCGCAACCAAAGAAACGGTCAAGGAGAGCTCATTTGAAGCGTTAACAGACAGAGAAATTGTCGTACTCAAACTGATCGCTGAAGGTCTCTCTAACGAAGAGATTGGCGCGCGTCTGTTCTTGGCGCTGGACACCGTAAAGGGCCATAATCGTAGGATCTTTAATAAACTCCATGTTCGACGACGAACAGAGGCCATCATTCGTGCGCAAAAAATGGGCTTACTCTAAGGTATGTTAACATCAACCAACAATCATTAGTGCAGCACCGAAGTGCGTACATTTTAGGTCAACCCTTGCTACATCATATGACCTTGCTTGCAGCTCAGGACCATGATCAACACTAAAGTGTCTGTCTGCGCTTTCAGTGTCAGAGTAAAGTAGAGATATGGTCGGAATCAATACGTGGGGCAAACAAAGTATTGTTTCAGTATCCAAACTCATCAACAAAGTGGATTTGGCACGGGTTTCGTCTGCATCAACCTTCACGCTTAACAGCACTTGGTGTGCCGATTACAAACAACGAAATTGGGATAGTCTCTACGTGAGTCTATCTGCGTACTACGCCATCGAAGGTACTTCGAATACGATTTGTTGAATATATATAGCCGTTCACATTTCTTTGTCATTCATATTCCAAAGCACTCACCGAAAGGGAAATTCAAGTATGAATCATTCTGGTATACAGGCAGTTGTAAGAAAGGTGGTCGGCTTGCCACGAGTTTTACTTACGTCAAACCCTTTCAGAAACGCCGATAAAGAGCTACGCAATGGCTGGTGGATTGCTATTTATTTTTTGTTGATGGCGATGATGATATTTCCACTCACCTTCTATGTTCGTCAACACGAGGGCGAAGTCGAAATCTGGCAACAGGCTTGCATGAGTATAATTGCCGCCATCGCATTACAACGGCTTCGAGGTAAACCTCTTTCGGAGATGTGGGGAGCTTTTGATATAACTTGGGGCAAATACCTTGTTTGGGGTAGTTTGCTTGGTTGCCTACTCATGGTTTTACCGGCACTTGTCTTAGTGTTGAGCGGGCAAGTCACGCTCCATTTTAATTCGCTTAGTTTGTCACTGTTACTGACCGGCTTAGGCAGTTGTGCTGCCGTGGCGATTGCTGAAGAAGTGGTGTTCAGAGGTGTTTTCTTGCAACGCCTACGTGCAGGAATGGGAACAATTGCTGCCCAAATTATTGTTGCCGCCTATTTTTGGCTCACGCACTCAGGCAATCCCGGTATGGAAGGCCATATAAAAATACTCGCAAGCATCAATATTTTTCTAGCTTCCATCCTTTTCGGTCTGACTTATCTCAAGACCAACGGCTTGGCAATGCCGATAGGCTTACATCTGATGGCGAACTTTACCCAAGGCACAATCTTTGGTTTTGGCGTGAGTGGCCATAGCGAATATGGCGTTTTGAGTCCTCAGTTTGAGAGCAAGCAAGATTGGCTAACGGGCGGGCAATTCGGACTAGAAGCGAGTCTTCCCGGTCTTTTGTTTGTGATTATATTTATTTTTTTTGTGGCAAAAATTCCCAATAAGAGAATTCACGCAGAATGAGCAAAGCTCACGCGGGCACTGCATATGCGCTGTAAATTCTACGCTCTATTTTCGCTTGATTTATCAACACCGAGTAAAGAAATTTAATGTCTTGCTAGCGAATGAACGCTACAGATGTTAAGAGCCATGATCCATCGCGAGCACCGGTATAGCACTTTTCCGTTCGATAAAATTTTTATGCGTACGCTCAATGAAGTGTCTATGTGGCTGGTTCAACACAGGTAGTGCAAGTATGAAATGAGAGGAGAGCCGTGCGGCTCCCCCCTACATCTCAATCCTTCCTTCTCCCCCCCGGGAAAAGTGAGGCACTACAAAAAGATGGCCATCGTGGGCTGAGAATGAGGGCGATTGATGTTATTCGCGTAAGAAGTCGCGATACCAATGTCCGCTCATTTTAAGCGTTCTTTGCTGAGTTTGAAAGTCAATATACACCAAGCCGAATCGACGCAGGTAGCCTTCTGCCCATTCGAAGTTGTCAATCAGACTCCACGCGAAGTAACCACGCACATCAATACCTTCTTTGATCACTTCACGTAAAACCGCTAAATGGCGAATAAAATAATCTCGTCGTTTGCTGTCACGAATACTGCCATCGGCTTCGACCACATCATCATAGGTACAGCCGTTTTCAGTCAAATACATCGGTACAGGCTGGTAATCACGTTGAATGCGACGCAATAAACTCGCCATGCCTTGTGGTGCCACTTCCCAACCAAAGGCGGTGCGCTCACAATTCGGATCATGTACGACACGGGTTGCCAGTGGTGGATTATCCGGCGCGTCTTGAATCACCTCAGGGAAGTAATAGTTCACACCAAGGAAATCCAAAGGTGCAGCGATCGCCTCCAAATCACCCTGCTCTACTTGCGGTGCCGCTGCACCTGCTAATTGCCAGATGTCTTGCGGATAACCACGGCCATGCAAAGGATCAAGAAACCAACGATTGCGTAGACCATCGTGACGACGCGTCGCTTCCACATCTTCAGGCGCAGTGCTAGCTGGGCGTAAAGGATGCAAACTGAGCGCGATGCCAACTTTGGCATGGCTGACATTCTTGCGCAATAGCGGCACTGCCAAGCCATGCGATAACAAAACGTGATGGCAAACCTGCAGGGCAATTCGAAAGTCGCGTTTTCCTGGTGCATGCATGCCGTCCCAATTGCCGTGCATAGCAGTGCACCAAGGTTCATTATGGGTAATCCAATTTTTGATACGATCGCCGAGTCGGCGGCTGACGACATCTGCGAAAGTCAAATACGCGTCTACGGTGGCGCGGTTCTCCCAGCCGCCTTGCTCTTGCAAGTATTGTGGCAAATCCCAGTGATACAGCGTTGCCCAAGGTT
The DNA here is from genome assembly GCA_937996605.1 of uncultured Oxalobacteraceae bacterium. Classification (GTDB taxonomy): domain Bacteria; phylum Pseudomonadota; class Gammaproteobacteria; order Burkholderiales; family Burkholderiaceae_D; genus Undibacterium. The sequence continues at coordinate 6,213 of CALKVB010000186.1, forward strand.
GCAAACCACGTGCCAGCATGCCATCGACCAGGTCCGAATAGAACTGCAAGCCTGCTTCATTAATCGTGCCGTTCACATCGCTAATCACACGCGGCCATGAAATTGAAAAGCGATAGGAATTGAGACCCATCTGTTGCGCGATATCCAGATCTTCCTGCCAACGATGATAGTGGTCGCAAGCGACGCGAGCATCACTACCGTCACGAATATTGCCAGCTTGTTCGGCGAACGTATCCCAAATCGAGGGCACACGACCAGCTTCGTTTGCCGCACCTTCAATTTGAAATGAGGAAGTCGAACACCCCCACATAAAGTTGGCAGGGAATTCGGACTTACTCAGCTCGGGAATAGGATACGGTAATGGCATATTCATTGATCGTTCATGCTTTCACTTAATGTTGCTTGTGCTTTTTTACTCAGGAGCTCATCGATTTCATCGATTGAAAGGATTCGGCGCAGTGGTACTCGTCATCCAATTCATCACCGCTTGCTGCGGTTCGTAGTTCACACTTCCAAATTGTTTAAACAGCACTTCTATCTCTGCCAAGCTCGCGGTGTTAAAGTCCAGCGCGGGAATTTTGCTATCAGGCGCGTTTGTAACTAAGCCCCAAGTACCATTTCCTTGACCTCCATTGTTAGTCAATAACTTGTAGGACCACGCGGTTGACGCCCATCCATAACTTGCATAGACGTCAAACGTCGTTCGCGTGACTTGACCACCCGCATCTGCGCCCATGGCAGCCCATGGTTGGAACTCTCCGACAAGGAAAGCGGTGTTCAAACTTTTCAGTCGCGCGTTCCATTCACAGACACCGCCATTGCCTGAGCTACCGCAATACAGCCAGTCTTTATGCACCGCTAGACCAGGTTGGCTCCATCCAAAGAAGCCAGGGTAAAAATGCATTTCGAACGCGACATTTTTCATGCCTGCCTGCGCAGGGTTTCCGTAGGCATTGATACCGGCTGCGTGACCAGGCAAGATAATGACGTGATTCGTATCAACCGCACGCACAGCGTCGTACAGGCCTTTTACCACGCGTGCCATTTCCGTTTCGCTGGTGCCCCAAGGTTCGTTCAACAAACTATATCCAGCCACAGCTGCACGGTCTTTATAGCGGGCGGCAACTTGCTGCCACAGCCATACCGTGCGTTGCTGATATTCTGGTGTAGACCAGTACAAATTTTTTCCGGCGCAACCACTGTGGTGTTCCCAGCCTTGGCTGCCAACCGCACCATGTAAATCAAGAATCACGAAGATGCCGCGCTTCTCTGCTTCGGCAATCGCTTGATCAAGATACAGCCAAGCATCACTGCGCAAGTTGCCCGGATTTTTTTCATCTTCGATTACACTCCAGATGAAAGGCAGACGCACGGCATTCAGGCCAAACTTCGCGATCATGTCCCAATCGCGCGTCTTCATCCAATTGTCTCGATACAGACGATACAGGCGGTCCCGCTCTGCGTAACCAAAACGTTGGTCTAACTTTGCTTCAAGCTTGCATTGATCATCAATGCCCGCACTGCCCTGACCCATCATCCAAAATTCTTGAATCAACCAATTGCCGAGATTCACGCCCTTGAGCTGAATCGGGCGATTATTGGCCCGCACCCAATAGGTGCCTTCGGTGTGCAACATGCTAACCGGCTCATTTGGCGTGAGATTGGGATTCGGCGTTGGCGTAGTGACAGCACTGTTCGGCGTTGGAGTGTTAGCAGTAGCATTGGCAGAAGACCCGCCGGAACCGCAGGCGATCAGCAGCACTGTACTCAACATCGCCGCCAACTTGCCTACGCTCGGCAGCAAAGGCAAGGCGAGACGCTGGTTTTGGTCACCGCTTGGTAATCGATACTTTTCTTGCATTGATTGACTCCCGCTTATTCCACTCAAATCCCGGCTTATCCACGTTTTTCCACTTTTTGCTGCTTTTTACCGCTTCTTTCCACAAATGGAAACGATTCCATTTTACACTCAAAAAAAACATGCGTGTGCATGTCTTTTTGAACTTTTCCTGCCTTTACCAATTTTTACAACAGCAAAGCATCCTATAAATGTCTTTATTTCACGCTTTTCTTGGCACTTGCCCGCGCAGGTTTTTCAACTGAACTACGCCAAGTCATACTTACCGCAAATTGTCGTTCAACAGGGCGACCCAAATCGTAACAACGATTCAACAAGAAATTAAGCCCACTCAAAGTCATTTCCCGCCAAGCGATGTGCACTGAAGACAAACGAGGCGCCGTGAATTCCGCCGTCACCGTATCATCGTAACCAATCACTGAGACATCGACCGGAACGTTGATACCGACGTGCTGGAAGTAAGAAAGTGCACCTACTGCCATCTCATCATTAGCGCAGAACACAGCCGTAAAATCGTAGCCCGATTCCACCAACTCTTGTGCTGAAGCCCAACCACCATCGGGGGCAAAGTTACTTTCTGCCACCCACATCTTTTGCGTATCGATACCAGCCAGTTCGAGTTCACGCATAAAACCGCTGATACGTTCAACGTTATCGGGCGCGCAAGCTGGCCCTGCAATGACGGCGATTTTCTTGTGCTTTTGCTGCAAGAGAGACTTCGCTGCCATACGGCCACCCAAGAAGTGATCTGCCGTAAAACACTGTTCAGCGATGCATTCGTACTTATGATTGAGTACCACCAAATTATCTTTAGCGGTGCCCATGGCTTCGATATCAGCGTCTTCCAGGGCATTGCTCATCACGATCAAGCCGTCACAACCACGTTCGATCAAAAAATTAATGCCTTCCACTGCCTGTTCACGTACATTGCCAGCGCCCACACCAAAAGCCACCACCATGTGCAAACCCGCGGCGCGTAGTTCCATATCGATGGCCTGCATAATCGGCATGTAGAAAGTACCTTTGAGCAGCGGGATATACACACCTATCATGCGTGAAGAGCCAGACAACAAAGAACGTGCTGCATGCGAGGGGCGGAAGTCGAGTTCCTCTATCGCTTTTCTTACTTTTTCTAAGGTCGCAGGCGACACCGAGCCCTTACCGCTCACGACGCGTGATGCGGTTCCTAGCCCTACCCCCGCTAAACGGGCGACATCTTTGATGGTTGCCATACTGTTCTTCTCACTCAAATTTTCTCACTGTCTCGCAAACGGCTTTGATCAAGCTTTACCGCCATTTACGACAACAACGAACCCCACATTGTAGCCCGTGTCCCGCTCTACATCTAGTTTCTGGCATTTTCCTGCTACGCTGGCGCTACATTGCTTTACAAGTCGCCGCGATAAATTCCGCATGCGTGGGCATTACATCGACACACTTACGGATGGTTTTTTGTACTTGATCTAAGAAATAAGCGATATCTTCCTTACTGCGTTGATCGACTAATGGATGATAAGACTGTGCCCGCAAACCCTGCCCGTGCATCACTTGTAGCCAACTCGCGTCAGCGAATAATTCCTCACCGATGCGGAAAATACGGCCATGCGAACGATACAAATCAATACGCTTTTGAACGTCGGCAGGCACTTCCATCTCCTTGCAATACGACCAGAAGGCTGAACCTTCGCGCTCATTAAGCTTGTAGTGCATGATCAAAAAGTCGCGGATGCGTTGGTATTCCTCATCATTTTGCGCATTGTAGGTATCAATATCGACCTGATTAAAACCGCTATCAGGGAACAAACTAATCACGCGCATGATCGCGGTTTGCACCATATGGATACTTGTGGACTCCAGCGGCTCCATAAAGCCACCAGACAAACCTATGGCGATACAGTTTTTATTCCATGCCTTTTTGCGCTTACCCGTGGTAAAACGAATATGGCGCGGTTCTGCCAATGCCTCTCCATCAAGATTCTTCAACAAGATCGCTTGCGCTTCATCGGCGCTCATAAACTTGCTGCTAAACACATGACCGTTACCAGTGCGGTGCTGCAAAGGAATGCGCCATTGCCAGCCCGCGGTATGCGCAGTCGAGCGGGTGTAAGGCAGTAAGGGCCCTGCAGAAGCACAAGGTACCGCGATCGCGCTATCCGCCGGTAACCAATGGCTCCAATCTTCGTAGCCCGTCTTTAAAGTCTTCTCAATCAACAAAGCCGCTAGACCAGAGCAATCAATA
>CALKVB010000187.1 GCA_937996605.1 uncultured Oxalobacteraceae bacterium
TGTTTGTGTATAATCAAAAGAATCGACTCGCAATACACCAGGATGATAAACCAATGCAGGAATCGTAGCATACACATTGAGTTTCCCAGTTCGCGCCATTTCCGCACAAGACAGGTCGAAGTGGGTGTGCAGCGGTGTGAGAAGTTTGACAATCTTGTCCGCTGCCGCCTTGTCTCGAATCAGGTACGCCCAACCACCAAACCAGTACTTGATTTGGGTCAATCCATGTTCCAAAGGCAGATCGTCGTTTTCATGACATTTGTTGGAGTGATTGTATTGGCATGCCAATCCCAATACCAACATGTCCCAGTCTTTGCCTTCCAAGGATTGCAAACGTTTTTCCAATAAAGCGCCAAATCCATCGGCCAGTATGGCATCGTCTTCCAAAATGAGCAATCGACCTTGAGCGTGTTTGGCTTCTCGCAAATGGGTCAGGGTGCATCCTAAATGTCCATCGTAGAGTTTTGTGGTTTCCCCTCTGGCAAACTCGGCACGATTTTTCTCGAAAAACTGTCGGTATTTGGGAGAAATTTCAGGTTGGTCAAGAGGCAACCCTTTTCCACGGATGCCTTCGGCCCATCGTGCACGAATCTGATACTCGGCCAAATCGGAAGCCAATCGGTCGAAGAATTCCTTTTTCCGTTCTGGCAAGGAAATAATGGCCACATCCAAGTCACCCCGATACGGTTCGCGCGGTTTGCGTTCTGGCCAAAGCATCCAAAATGCGCCTGCACATGCTACAAATAGAATCAAAAGCACAAGAATCCACATGGATCCTTTTTTTCTTTTCTGGAAGGTTCTTTTGCTTTTCCAAAACTAAAAAATGGAATACCCTGGGTTCGGGCGTGAGCATTTGCGCCCATTTCCCAAAGCGAAATGTCTGAATCCGGCGAACACCCTAAACGAAAATTGCACGACGACGAAGGTCCGGCCGGACTTCAGCCGGACCAGTGCCCGGTCTGTTTTCAAACCTATGCTCGTCATCCCGAATCGTTGCGACCACGAGTGTTTGCCTGTGGGCACACCTTGTGTACGGGATGTATTCAAGGCATGTTGGAGACTGCCAAGGTGGTTCGCTGTGTATTTTGTCGAGTCTTGGCCACCCATTGTATGGAAAAGGTTCCAATCAATCACAATTTATTGGCGATGATTGACGCACCTCCCAAACGTCGCAAGTTTCAAGACTTGTATGAAAAGTCCCCCGAAGAGAAAAAGACGGTGGAGTTGGATTCATTATCTCCGGCCGAGTTGGCTCAGCATGGATCAAACATGCTGCGAGACATTACCGAAATTACGTATGCAGCCATGACTTCTCATCAATTTCGCAGCGATGTGCAGCCCGCGACATTGAATGTGCGAGATGTGCTGTCTCGTCTCCACTTTCAGCTCAAAGCTTGTAATGGGGAGGTCGGACATGGAGCAGATCTTGTGGTGCACTTTTTGGTTAGCCTATGTTTTAAGATGGGAACATGTTTTCCCTTGTCGCGTATGGCATTGGACATGCTGATCATCATGGCGCAACACGAATCGCACGCGAGAATGATGATGGAACTTTCTGTCATGGAATATCTTCGTTTGGCGTTGAAAGATGTGGAACTTCGGGCAGCTGTGCCCATCTCTCAATGGATGCATCAGTTACCCATTCATGAGGTGACGTTGGCCTCCATGCTCATGCGGTGGGAGTCGCCTCAGCAACAAAAGGCGTGGATTTCACTGCTCCTGACGGTGTTAAGCCGCTGTTCGTTGGCTCAATCGATTTGTAGCCCCATCTTAAAATCTCTGGTGTATTTGACCCAAGACGCAGAGAACACGCACGTGCATGCTCATATTATGCAGTTTTCTATCGTTTCGTTTTTGGACACGATCCTTCATTTTGGCAAAGAAGACTCCAAGTCATATGCGGTTCAGTTGTTGAAAAACTTGGCTCAAGATGATAAACTCCGCGCCATGATTGACAAGCGAAATCCGTCTGCCTTGATCAAGCAGATTTGTTCCATCACTGCTTCTTGAAATAAAGATTGATGAAATCCAAACAGGAAGCATTTCGAGAGGGATACTCCAAGTTTATGTTAGTGTTTGCAGTGGCCTCGCAAGCATGGTTGGCCATACAGACAGTCGACATTTATAGGAAAAAGAGCACCGATGGTTTATCGCTGGTGGCCTTCATTCTACTGGCGGTCGGTCATATCATTTGGCTCATCTATGCTGTATTCGTGCTGCAACCTCGCAATAAGGTGATTATTCTCAGTAGTTCTTTGGCCCTTGTGTTTAGCATTTTAATTGTGGTGGGCATCGTGATTTATTGATTCCAAACAAAAGCATGGACGAAGCATTGATTCCTATTCATCTCAGTCCTGAGGAATATCAAGCTAAGCGAGAACGGTTGGAATCACAACTGAAACGTTGGAAGGTCAAGGAGTTGGTGTTACGTTTCCAAATGCGCAGTGTTACGTTACGCATTGAACGGATCAAGGCCTCGATGGAAGAGCTAGATTTGGCTCACCATGGCGGTTTGGTCAGTCCGAGCGAAGCCAGACCCCGACAACTTTCTGATGCGGAGCGTATTTTGCAGCGTTTTCGAAGTACGTATGCAATGGTGGACGAGATCCGACGTACGGCCGATCCTTCGTACGAAGGTGAAGCACCCCCATAGGGTTTAGCGATTTCGTTTCCACGAATCGATCGTGTCTTCGAGGTCACTGGCACCACCGATATGAACGATTTGGTCGTTGACTGTATGGAGAAACACTAACGGAAAGGTCCGGTTGTGAAATGTGCTTTTGATTTGTGTAGATTGCATTTGGTTGATGGGATAAAAATACACTTTGTCTTTGGGTATTTGGTACTGGTCAATGAGAGTAAACACTTTTTTGCTGTACGGACAATAGTCGTAGCCTACAAATATGAGCGCATATCCGTCGTGAGGTCGAGGAAGTTCGGGTAAGATACTTCGGAGCGAGGTATAGTCGATCATAAGTCTTTTGTTTCTACGCCTCGATCATAAGAGATGCACCACGTTTACACGATTGTCTCGTTTGTACACCAAGACACGGAATCGGATTTCGTGCTGCTCAACATGAGTCTTTTTCCAGTCGAGGATGTAATAGAGTCGAAAGGATTTGGGCAACGTGGGATATGCACCCTTGGAAGAGCGAGTCAGACTGTCTTCCACAATGACTTCTAAGAGATAGACTTGCTCTGCGTGGACCAATGTGAGTAAGTATGGTCCAAGCTCCCGTGTGCAGAGTACACCCGAAAACTGGTCGACTTCCTTACTTTGCAAAAGCCTTCGCAGTTCCTTTTGCAGCAGATGTTTGTGAATTCCTTCATGTTGCAATAGTTCTCGAGAGGAGGCGTTTACGATGACAAAATGGATCATGCGTGTTTTTTTATCAGACGATCAGCAGGTTACGTGTCGAAGCAAGTACGACAACGAGCTTCATACTTGTCTGCGCCTCCAATCACTTGGAACTCGGTTTCTTGGGAGATACGTTTGGTGAATGGAGCATCGTTACCACATCGCATGCAGATGGCAGTCAGTTTGTCCACGTGATCGGCCAACGGGATCAGTTCGGCAATGTTCTGAAACGGCTTTCGAAGAAAACTTCCGTCGAGTCCTGCGACTACCACGACCTTACCCGCACGAGCCATTTCATCACAAAAACCGACCAGATCCTTCATGAATTGTCCTTCGTCGATGCAGATGACATCAAAGTCGCTTACATCAACATCGTAGAGGTGACGCACCGCAACCGCGTCTTCAGAAATTCGATCATGGGTAACCACTTTTTGCACATTGTCAGAGCAGTAACGATTGTCGTCTGCGTACTTGAGGAGTATACAACGCTTTCCGCCCAGAAGATAACGACGAAAGCGTCGCATGAGCTCCGTCGACTTTCCCGAAAACATTCCGCCCATGATCAGTTGTATTTGTCCTTTTTGGCTCATTTGGCAGAATCTAGCACGGAAGTCCATTTGTTTATGGTTTGGTTGAATCTTGAAATGCGGTCGCGACGCGCCACGAATCATCGCCGTTGTTTCGAAGAACCATGAACGCTTGGTTGTGTGCTGCTTGGTATTGCGCATGCTATGGAATGCGTCCATCAAGACAATTGGCGGTGGATTTGTTGGTTCTAGCCATTTTGTTCCTCTCCTTCCTGTTTGCGTTCATGGCGATTCTGGGACCTGACTGGACGGTGCAGACATGGTCGGATGGAACCAAAACGACGGAAAACAGGGCAGGACTTTGGCGTCGATGTATGAGCGGAATCTGTGAGTCGTATCATGATGTGAGTAACAACACAGAGAGCTACTTGAACACGATTCGCTTCAGTGCCATTACGGGCGCAGCCATGACGATTGCACCGATTCTCTGTTTGCAATCTTGTTTCGCTCTCCCCTTCCTCATGCTGGGATGGTTCAGCGAAATGTCGTCCATTTTGATATTTGTTCGCGTGCGTGACCAGCTTTTGTGGATGCCGGCTTCGAGTGTTACGGTGCATTCGTCTCTGGGCGAATCCTTGTGGTTCATGGTGGCTGCGTATGTGTCTTTGGGTATGGGACTGGTGGTATGGGGCTGGACCCGACAATGTTCTCAACCACCGCGCATGGAAGAGTCGTATGATGTTTGAAGGCTATAATAAACCATGGCCTTGCAGGATTCGGTGATGGGCAGTCTGGAGAGCACATCTCCTTCGCTAATGGCCCACACTACCCCGTGGTTGCGTGATCGCGTGTACACGGACGTTCTCATGGGATGTGTGCAAGCCTATCCTGAACTAAATAACTTTTTTGCGTTGCATTTCATTCTGCTGCTTTGGGACAAGGAGTTTAGCACACGCCATCACGCGATTCTTTTACATGTTCTACAACATTCGGGAAAGCCGATTCAAGAGTACGAGCACTGGTGGGAGGCCTTTTCCGGACCCATGCTCTACAGCTGGAATGAGTTGGAACGCTTGTTCCGAGCCGGTCTGAAAAAGCTGTTGGGTGTGTGCCCCTTTCTGGTTCCTTTGGATTACTTGGTGGATGCGGAGAAACGGCAGGTCGTTCATGTGGACCTGGCCAATCTTCCGTGGGGTCTCGGCCGCAACTTGGACTGGGAGCGAAGGATGGCTGTGGTGTCGGAAGTTTGTGCGGAAGCAGTCGAAGCCCGATCGTGCGTTTAGTGGGGTTGGCTTTCCAGTTTCGTCTCCCAAATAAACCATAGATGCAGCAGCCCCCGCTTTATGTGCCACAATTCAATCCGTTCGTGAATCCCACCCCTGTTCCACCTACGCCTGACAAAAAGGGTGCAAAGGTCAAAGACCCGAGTGGTCCTGCTCCGATGGATTACAGGATGGAACCGGTGGGTGCTCTCCCTCCACAGCCGTTCCCACCACGCATGTGGTCGTGATCAAGGAGTCCCAAACCGGTGCGAGAATGCGTGACAGGGGTCGCACGCTGCCAGTACGCGGAAGCCACGCGCGTACCATGGATAGCCTTCGGCTTCCAGAATCAAAGCCATGAGCTGATCCGCGTCTTGCCGAGAGCATGGAGACTGATCATCCCATCGGCTGACGGTGTACAAATAGTCGTGGTAGAGCCAGCCCGTGCCTTTGTCTGGAGCGCCCGTGGCCCCGTCGGATACAAAGCCGCGCGGAACGGTCACCTGACGTGTGGTGTTTCCATCTGTCCATGTGCATCGAAAGGACTGAAGCACAACATAACTGCCAAACAATTGACCGAACCGACCCTTTTCGAGTTTGATTTGCATGTCTTTATTGTTGTTTTCAGTTGAACACGGACAGATTGGTGCTTAGGAGCACGACGTCCTCTCGACCGTGCATGTTGCACGTTTCCACCTTGGTGGAGTGTATACCGTTGATCACAGAGTATTCCACGTCGTGGTTGGCTGCGTGGGAGCGAAGGAACGTCAGTAGTTCGTTTTGGGGAGGATGGTACAGTTGAGACAAGAGCTTTTCGGGGATGTCTTGCCGACGAACGGTTATGCACGTGGTCCGGCGTCGGCTCCACTCGCAGACAATGAACGTGATTTCGCTTGCCATATTGGTGTTGGATGTTGCCTCGAGTAAACACCAATGTATAGATGTTTGGTCTCATGCACTTGTGTGCTCTGAATTTGTAGACCAGTTTTCCAACATGAAACATCATGCCGCGGAAACAATCGTTCAAGTTGGCGCGACCGACGGGAAAGCGACGAGACAAGCCGGTGCCATGCCTCTTTGTGCGTCCCAACGGGGCTCCATGCAGCAAGTTTACCCATGTGGGTCAGTTTTGCATGCACCACTGGCCTGCCGGGGATCTGGCAGCCATAGGATTAAAGGAATGTGGTGCACCCACGGGAGGAAACACCCGCTGCACGGTTCGGCTACGTATCGGTAACCAACACTGTCAGAAACACTCTTGAAAGCGAATAAAAGAAGCTGATTCCTTCAAAAACTCAAAGTGGGACATAAGAAATTGAACTGGGACGTAAGGGAACGCATTCTCACTGACCTCCCTAAATCACACCGATGACGTCGCAACCTTCAATTCGTTTTGTGATTGACGTGGATGATATGCTGTGGCTAAACCCTGCGGATTGCATTGCGCATGTATGGGAGTGTTCGGAAGATACGGCCAGGCGTATGTGGAGTCGTGTTTCATGCGGGGAGCATGTAGATGTCTTTCGGAAATGGTGTGGGGCGTTTTCACGCAGCAGTTTTTTTCGCTACGAGTACCGAGAAGAAGTGTATGATGCCTTTACAAGTGCTCGAACACGGCGAGGAACCAAAGAGAATGTATTGCTGCGCGAGCGTTGGTTGGCTGTGACTGAAGCTGTTAGGCAACGGGTGACAGTGTTTCCCGCTTTGACTCCACGTTGTCGCGGTTTTCGAGAGCTTCCTCCGATTCCTTTTGTGGTGGGACAGACTATCGACTACAATATGCTGCAGACGTACGATGTTACGCTGGAGGAGGAAAAGAGCGCAGAGGAAGAGGAGGAGGACGATGGCTTCAACTATGGGACAGACGATGAAGAAGAGGAGGACGACGACGAAACGGACTGCTCGGTGATCGAAGATCCACCTGGACAAGAAGTCTATGACCCGAACCTTCAAGCACCCAGCGGTGCTCACATGGGGCAAAACACTCGCTTAAGGGATGCCGTGGAACGACTAAGTCGCAAGCATGGGATCGATGATACCCACTTCGAAGCCGCAACGAGGCTATTCGAACGAAAACGTAAATCCAAATGATGTATTGAAACAATGGATTAAACTTCAGAAAACAACTCATGGGAACGTAATCTGTCGTTTGCACATGTTTCTAGTGCGTAGTGGGACATAAGACATTCAAGTGGGACATAAGAGAATCCCTTCTCACTCGCTTGACTTTTGGTTCATTTGTGTAATACACTCGGAATGTGCTATCATTCACTTCAATCCTTGCCCACGGCAAGCTTAACAGTTGGCGAATTCGGGCGCAGTCTCGTCCGGGATATAAGGCGAGATAGGCTTCCAGAGGGTTTTCTGTGGGTAGTGCTCGATAATCCGTGGTTGCATGTTCGCGCCATGCTTGGAGGCAAACCTCGATCGAGAAACTGGGAAATTCGTCGTAGTCCGCGACTTCATTTTCCTTCAGTTCGACGCACAGCTGGTCTGGACAGGTTCTTCCCTTCCACGTGTCAAGAATGACTCCTGATTCCATGGAAACACCTCTTGAAACAGCAAACAGGAACCTCAGAGGTTCTTCCTCACCACAAATGACGGCATCGATGGCATCATCCCAGAACGTATCGTTTTGTTCGTCGCTATGCTGGCCCATGGTGATGAACGGCAGGTTCAATTCCTTGAATAGGCCTTTGAATAAGAGAAAATCGCGTCGGGATACGACTTCTTCAGAAACCCGACGGAAACCGTATCCTCCGCTGGTAATGCTCTTGACATAAACCAGGTCTTTCACATCGTATCCGAAGGATTGCTTTGGCAGGGAGTCTATGTGATTCGCGGAATTACGCGCGAACTGAGCGATGTGGACAGCAAGTTCGAGGTCACTGGGAAAACGAGGTGCGGCCATGATGTGAGAGTTTCGAATCGGTCCACTTCACTCATACCAAACGAGCCAACGTCAAACCATGTTTCAAGTCCAGTGAGAAGGAGTATCTGCGCTTGCCAAATCTTCGCGCAACGACGTCCCATAGACCTTGGGAGTCGGACGAACGACCCATAAAGAAGCATCTTCATCGCGGATGGTATCGCCCATGACATCTGACTGCACATAGCTGACAGTTCTCGAACCGGTTTTTCGCATGCGCCATAGTAGAAAGAGAACAACGATGAGTGCGATAGATGCAATCACGATTCCGGCAATGGTCCCAGCGTCCATGTGTTTCTTTGTACCATCACGGCAGAAAACCGTAGGGATTGGAGGGCTCCGGCATGTCGAATTCTGGGTTGTAGAAATCCTCGTGCTCGTAGTGTTGGTCCGGTTCCAAGTATGTCGGTTTGGCAGTTGTATCTGCGGATCGGTAGACTGTTGTGCCAGGAGGCATGGGAGATATCGGCTTCGAGTCCGTCTCTGGGAAGTATGGATCAGATGTGGGAACAGCGTGATATCCGTTGCTTTTTCTGGCACGATACCACAGATAGGCTCCAACGGCTATTGCAACGATGACACAAGCAACCACGATGCCGATGATGGGACCTGTCTCCATTTCCTTTTCTTTCACATGTCTCCTATCGGTTTGTACTGGTTCCCGTCCAGGTAGGCATTGTAATATCCAGGTTTTGTATAGTCTGTCGTTTGAAAGTCGCTATCATTTGCCTCATGAACCGTCTTTCGGCCACTCCGGCCACTGTTTTGGTACCAAAAATATACGATGACGAAAATGGCAATGAGTACACATGGGATGACGATGCCAACGATAGCGCCTGTCTCCATTTCTTGTTTTTCTTTTAAGATCTACCGATTCAAATTCGAGGATTGAAAATCTCACACATCTTTTTCAATATTGTCAAGTAACTCCAAAAACTGGCGCAGTGCTTCGTTTCGTAATTTCGAGGTTCTTTGTAGTGCTTCCACCGTTCTTTCTACGACTTTGATACGCTCCAGAAGTTCTGCATGATCCGGTTCTTTTTGATCCTCTTCTTTTTGCTCCACTTCGATTCCTTGTCGTTCGATTTGTAGTTTGAATTCAGAAGCATCCGCGGTGAACCATCGATGGAATGATACGACTACTTCGGGATACATCTCTCGAATGGTAAGAATTCGAGTAAGAAGAACCTTCACCAGTGTTTCTCGGATACGATTTTCCGCACATGTTCTCATCAAAATCGTACTGTAAAACCAATCGTGGACGTCAATCGAAACCTTTGCGGAGGGTTCCAGAAACACAAGTGCCATGTTTTCCAGTGTGGCATAGGTGTAGGTATCACTGACGCGATCAAATCGGCATGCCAGGTGCATAAAGAACCACGGGTTGAACGCCTCGTTGATTTTTTCGTCAGTGATGCGATTGGTGAACAGGTCGCAAATCTTTATCCATTGTGAAGGCGATACATCTTGGAACAATGGAAATCCCGAAACGTCCAGACCATCATCTCTCAAAGAGCTATACACTTGTTTGATGTGGGCTTCTAGTTGTTCCGTCATTGTGGTGGAAAGGATGGATGGAATAATGAAACAATGCTTGCAAAAGATGATTTTTCAGTCCGTTTTATCAAATTAAAAAGTCGTCCAGAGAGTGCGAAAATTTCTTGAATGTGTTGAGAATAAAGCATGAGACCACACAAATCTTCATCTTCTATGACTCGGTCTGCATGGATGGGTGTTGAAATGAAGCGTCTGAACGACGAGTACCGCCGAAAATCCAAAAGCGGAAAGCTAACGCAAGAGCAGTGTCGAAAGAGTATGACAGTGGCATCAGCCAACTACAAGAAGCTTACTAGATCCAAGATTACTCGATCCAAGACTTCAAAGACGAAGCAAGCGAACGCCTACAACGTCCAGAAAGTGTCGCGAGCACGTACCAAACAGACATCTCGGCTTCCCACGGATGGCGGATACGGGCGATTTATAAATAACACGGAAAGAATTGAAAATCTAGATCGAGAACTGAATGAAGCTATGTTGATGGAGAGTGTTCTGCAAGAAATCCAATTGCTTGACGAGCGTACGCGGAACGCTCTGAAGTTGAAACTGATGGAACATGATCCGAAATCTAGCGATCAAAACATCGCCTTCCTCCTCGATTTCTTCTCAACTCGACACGAGCGCGAAGTGCTGTCCGACGAATTGAATAACTTCAGAACTATAGAAGAGGTTGCAGAGCGCCGGAAATCTATGCAGAGGCGCATAAAGGACATGCAGAACCAGCGTCGCGAGTTGGTTCAATCACTTCGAGACGAGGAAGCAAAGTATTCGGGTGATGCAACGCATCGCAGACGTGACTCAAGTCCAGAACGACAACCGGAAAGAGTTCGAGAACGCTCTCCCCCAAGGTTCTCGCACCAAAGTCCACAATACGAGATATCGGGTCCACAAAGTCCAGAATACGATCTTGATTGATCTTGATTTTTTGTGTCCACCTCGCCTCACACAATCAAGTTTAGCGAGAACGACATAGCCAAGAAAACAAGTCCTATAAAGATTCCGACCATGCGGTCAACATGGCCTTGTTGCCATGGGAATGCCAGAAACGCGAACGCGGTAGACGAGCGAATCCAAAGGATGTAAACCAGGATGAGCATCACCCAGCTGATGCCACTCATGGTCGTGCATAGCTGCACCAATCGGTCCAGCAACGGATGACGGAGAACCAACAAAGACACCCAATTGCAAAAGATACACACAATGGAGGTCATTCGAAGCAAGGATCGTCGCAGCTCAGTACACGTGGGAATGTTTGTGTCATAATGGCAGGTAATCCACATGTCCACATCGGCGTTCCAAAGTTTTTTCCAATCGAGCAGAACTCCAATCAAGAGAATCGCCGACAATCCAATCCAATGTTTCCACATGGTGAATGTATGGGAATCATATCGTTCTACTTGCTTCTTTACCCATTTTTTATTCGTGAAAAATCATTCCGCATCGTCATACCGGAGTTTGAAGGTGGCATAACTTGTTTGAGCGATATTTCGTAGTTGCCAACACGAAACACCTTGCGACCGGTATAGAGCATCCACTGAATCACTTCTTCTTCGCGGGCTCGATGGATGTTGAGACGACTGGAGGGATCGAGCTCGGCTTTGCACATGCTCTAAATGAGGGTTGTGTGACATCGTATCATCAAGATCTACTGTTCATTTGAGACACATGTAAAACGATGGTTTCGAACGCTCGGATCACAGTTTGGATGCATAAATGACAAACACTCTTCCACTTCGCGATTCTTGCAGTCGTTCCAGTTCTTGGACCGTTTCACGATCACACGGATGATGATCGTCCCGTGTAGTCCAGCGATGTTCGTTCCAATGGTCCAGCATGAGTAACATGTGCTGCTGTTGTTTTTCCAGTGCATAACAGAGGTTTGAATCCGTGGTTCCGATGATGTGTTGCAGCATGGTGTGTAGCGACGAAGTCACCAGTTGCGGCGCCTTGCATGAAATGTAGACCGGGAACAATCCGGGAACCATGTGTCCTCCCAAACAAGCCCACATTTTCATCCATTCGGTGGCTCGTTCCTTCGGGTCCAACAGTTTTGTCTGGCTGAATGGTCCGCCAGCAAAAATGCGATGGGGATTGCAGAGTCGTTGACTTTGCTTCAATAACTCACTCATCATGCGTACATCTTCGTTGGTACGACTCCAAACCTGAACTCCGAAGCGAGCCAAAAACGTACGTCGATCCATAAAGCTGACGTGATCCGTGAAGCGCAACGCCGAGGTCAACGTCAGTTTCGGTGGAGCTTTGGGCAATCGGGCCAAGTCATAGGTGGACAAGGGTGTACAAATCCAACGGTTATGCACAATTAGACGAGACATGGGACGGTTGATCTGGTGACTTGAAGAGATTTTTCAATCTGTGAAGATATCTTTCTATGGTCGTGGTTTCAAAGAAAAGGATGAGTTTTCCTTCGCGGAGCAAAGAGAACCGATATGTTGCCAAAGACAATTGGAACATCAAAAGCGACGATGTGACTCGAGAATACTTTCACGTCCAGGCCGATCCTCGTACTCCTCTCAAAGTCAAGTTTTGGTTTGTGGGTCTCAGTGCTTTGCTTTCGGTTATGATTTGCATCATTGCGATTGGGAATTCGCAAACCGATTGCATTTTGGAACATCCTGAACGGCAGGGCTGGATCGTTTTTGGTTGGGTGGTCTTTGCCTTTGCTGTGATCTTGCTCGGTTTTTGTGCCTATATGACTTGGTATTGGAAGAATGCGTGGCTCAAGACCACGTACGAAGACATGGGTGACGATCCGGAAGACGTCCGTCCTTACATTTTTTCTCGCACTGGCAATTGGCTTCGAACCCACTCAAGCGAGGTGATGCAACATACGGACCAAGTGATTCATGAGGCGCAACTCAAAGAAGAGATTCGAAACGAGTGAACAGAAAAAACTCTTCTCTCATGTCTTATCCTGAATTGATGGAGTACACTCGTTGGTGTATCTATGTTCAACTTGCCACACGGATCGCCAAGGAAAGCCAAGAGTGGAAAAACGAAGGGTATGAAAAAGTGTTTACAGAGGAGGACACGGCCTTTGCCGATCGTATACAATTGGAAAAGGAAGAGAAGGCTCGGTTGGTGGTCGAGGCTGGATACGAGTTGCCACCTGAGCCACAACCTTTGGACGCACCCAACACCTCGTATGTCACGGGCTATTTAGGGTTCCAAGAGAACGCAAGTTTTGGTATATCCTTCACGGCCACGGATTGGGAGCAATTGAAGCGAATGGGTCATCCGATTGTGAATCGAACCAAGCCCGCTTACGAAACACCGGTACCTGTCAAGCCCAAACGCAAATGGTGGTCTTGTTCTTGTTGTTGCTGAAATAAACCATGATTGGGTTTGCCACAGGTGTGTTTGATTTGCCTCACAAGGGTCATTTCCAATTTTTGCAAGCCGCTCGATCTCGTTGCGACTATTTGATCATCGGATTGACCACGGATGAACGTTGTCAACAGGAAAAACGAAAGCCGATCATGTGTTTTGAGGATCGCAAAACGATTTTGATGAATTCCAAGTATGTGGACTTGGTGGTGGAGAACCGTGGTCAGAGCAAGCAAGCGATGTATGAACAACTCAAGTTTGATTTCTTGTTCACGACGGACGAATACATTGAGCGCGAGGAATTCAAAACGTTTAAGCGTGATCATCCCATGGTACCGGTGATTTGCTTTCCTATTACTTCGGGTGTGCGTACTACACATCATATTCGACAAATGGAGTCCGAGGTGATGAGTGCCTTGTCGGTGTGTGCGGTGGGTATTTCAGGACCCTTGTTGATGTTGAATCGTCGAGATTCCAAGATGGTGATCAAACCAATCCATATCGGTGTCACTGAGGCGTTAGCACCTCGAACGTCCAACTGCTACCAAATGTCGTTCCCTCCTCCGCGCAATTGGCGCAAACCTGGACTGGAAAAGATCCATCCCAACATTGCCGGGGTCAATGCTTTTCGTGAAATCGAGATTCAAAAGCTCATATCGGGAAAGCCTTGGAACGTGGTGATCCAAGCTCGACAAGTGTATGAGAATCCTTTTCCTTCGTTGCCTTCGGGTCACATTGTGGAAGAACGAAAATTTCCCCAACAAATCTATTGGCTGCATCAGCGCTATGCTGGGCCCACGTTTGCCGAATGGGCACTCCATGCTTCGTCCGATCAAATCGGTCATGTGCTTCATTCGATCAAGAAGATTATTGATGAAGACTTGATTCCGGAGGGTCTGGTGCACGGAGATTTGCACGCTCACAACATTTGTGTGGATCCGAATACGTTGCAAGTTTCTTTGATCGACTTTGGTTGGTGCATGTGTCGCAACTTCATTATGGACTATGCGGAGCGAGAGTACATGCAACAGTGGATCGAACACCAAGGGGATTGGACCCATTTTGTCAATAGTTTACCCGTGGATTTCCCGGGCGCATCTTGGATTGATTCGCGTTTGCAAACATGAAAATACAAGTATGTTGACGGGTTTCGAAGTCTTTTTCCGGTTGTGATTTTCCAAAAAATGATGCGGGCTGAAGAGCGAAGCGTCTTTCAATATGTGTGTGTCGACATTCTTTGCGCTACGATTGTTGCAGGCATTGGTGTGGGTCAATACCTTGCGGTGAATGCCATTGCCATTCACGACGGAGAAAATCAAAACGGTGGATCGGGATGCATCGTCTACTTGATCCTCTTCACGATTGTTTTGCTTTGTCTCATTCCTCTGCCGGGGTTCTTGGCCGCAAAATATCGACCAAAGGCGTTGCAAACGACCTACGCATACGTGTGGCAGTGGGTGTTGGCCCTTTTCCACATGTTTTTGTTTGCGATCTGTGTGTCGGCAGCCGTGTTCCAATATCAAGTCCATGCCAACGATGTACCGCGTGCCGTGGCTACGAGTGACACCATCATTGACATTGTCGGCACCAAAGGAACGGCCATGATTCTTCCTTCGCAAGTCGATCTCTCGCGTTCGGGCAATGGTGGAGTGGGTTTTACGGTGAATCCTCTCGTCAATTCCAGTTCGGTGGTGCTGCTGCAACCCTTGACCCTATCTGATGATGGCTACTATTGGGTTCAACTCATTCCCCAGAGCAGTATTATCCCGGTGTTTTACGGTATTCAAGACATGCAACGAAGGTATGCCAATGGTAGCTATGACGCAGCCATGGTGGGACTGAGGGGTACCCAACAAGGAATGGAACAAGTTGCGGCTCAAGAACCGCTTCGTCACATTCATCTGTCGTTTGTGATTATTTTGTCGTGTTTTTGGGTTATAATGTCGTTTGGAATTTATGCATTCATCGAGTGCTTCAAATGCAACATGGTTTGAGACACGGCTGCTTCTTTGAAACAGCGTTTGAAGACAAACTTGAGTTTCACAATGGGTACACATTCGATCATTCGATTCATTTTGCTTACAAAGAAGAAGCTTTGCAAACTAGTCGCATTGTATGGTCAATACGACGGCTTCTTGGATTCCAAGGGGAAGGAGTTGGCAGACTTTTTGCTCACGGTGGTAGATGAGTATGGCCGTGCATCACGACCCCTTGGAGAATGGGCCGCAGAATTCATTGCGTTGCGTAAAAAGAATGCGGGTAACGACTACTTTTACCATGCTAGAATGGCGACAGACCAGGAATATACATATGATGTGATTCTTGACCAAGAGACGAGACAAGTGGGGGTCGATGTGCGATGTGAAGAAACGAATGACGAATCGCTGATGTGTTCGGTGTCGAACTTTCATGCATGGTGCACACAGCATGCGAACAAGAGGAAGTCCAAAGACGAAAACAAGGACATAGCCGTTCCAAAGCGATTGGGTCCGCTCCCCGAACATCTTTCGCCTCTCCCTCTGGTGTCCAACGATGTCGATCCAGGAGACCATTTGCAAGGAGCGTTGGTGCGATTCCGACTCAAGAAGCCAAAAGACGAACCAACCAAACCCAAGTATTTGCCGCTGGGAGTGGTCTATCATGCCAACAACGGAGGATTTCAAGGAGTGGGATCTGGTTTAGCCCAGTTTTTGAACGGATTTATCAGCTTCAATACGATGGAACTGCCTCCTTGCCAAGCCTTGACCGGAAAACACAAATACTCGAACTACTGGGTGGAGAAGGAAGCACGCAATTCGATGGGAAAAGTGGCTAACGGGTTAGATTGTTTGGTGGCACAATATGTGGCATGTCACAAAGGGACCACTGTGGTGATGTCCTCGCATCGTCAAGCCCCCTTTGTGTATACCGTCAATCTGGATGAACGTGTCAACGAAGTGTTTGTGTCGGTCGCCATCGACAACCAACTGCAGCGTGCCAATTTGACGCGTAGTGAGTTTTCGTATTGGATTCGGAATCGAGGCGATGTAAATCATTTTCCTCAACGCATGTCGCGTCGATTGGCCAAACAAGTTCCAGAGCGAGCTTTGATGATCAAACGAAGATTACTTTCCGATTTTGACGAGTACAAGAACGAAGAAATGAACATATATGATCAGGCGGAACGTGCTGCAGTCCGTCGAAAGTATCGAGAAATCTTGTCGGCTGAGGCCCAGAATGTATGATTCTCTTCAAATGATCTTGAATCCATTCTCATGAAACTCTTCCCATGTCGTAAAGTAAATTTCAAAATCAAAGGCTTGAAGTGATTTCATAAGCGCATAGTTGCAGTCCGATATCGCTTTCTCTACTTCGCTGTTCATGTTCGCATAAAAATAGTTGTTTCTGAGCGGAGCATACGCATGTTTGATGGAATCACGGAGTTCTTCCACCTGGGATTCGCTAAGGGCTTGTTTCTTGTGGCACGAAAATTCCCACACACCCCATTGAGTAAAGATCACGCCGACCTCTGGATACTTTCTGAGTTTGAGTAATTTGATGATGTCGCTGGAACTTGGATAAGAGCCCGACCGTAAAGGATGAGTGTGGAATATATGTGGAGCATACTGAGAATGCTGACAGGAGTTTCTGTCTCCTCTTACGTCAATTCGCAGATGTTTTCGATCGACGATGAATCCACAAACCTCAACGTCTTCCTGTGAATCGATAGGCTTGATCTATGGTGTCTGGAGGGAGTTTCATCCTTTCTTTTTGTTTTGTTGGAAACGAGAAAGGTGACGATCTGGGTCTTTGCATACATTTTACTATGAACAGAAATCATAACGCTCGCTCCAACTCAGCGAGATCTTGCAACCACAATTCTTCGGGCTTCACCTTTTGGAAAAATGCTAGACGCTCTTCGGTGGCCACCAGTTCTTGACGAAGCGACTCCATACGCTCTTCAGTGAACGACGACACGCTCATGTCCAAAAGCGGGGTGTGGTAGGCTTCGGGCAGCTGTAACTCGGTCATGGCTTGCTTCATCAAGGCTCTCTTTTGGCCCAGGCGAAGACGTCCTTCCAAGATCAGTCGAATGAAGGCTACTTTAGAAGCTTTGAGAGGGATTTCTTCTTGGAACATCTGGACATGATGCTGACGGCGCTGTTCATAGACATGCAGACGGAATCGAAAGAATGCCATAAAGATGTCCTTGATCGAGGCAAAGCTCTGGATTTCCAGATGGTCATCACATCGAACAATTGTGTTCAACGCGGTGGAATGGTTCTTGGACAGTCTGAAGAACTCGATGGGGTTCTCGATAGGAGCCAGCGTCTCCACCACGAAGCGAATGGTGGTCTCGGTGTGGTCCTCGTGAAAGGATTTGATTTGGTTGTCTTGTTCGAGACGAACCAAGAACGTCTTGTAGCGGTCACGCCATTCTCGAACAGGAAGTTCGGTGATGATGTATTGGTTTGGACGCTTGGACTCGATCACACCTGTCGATGAAAAAACCAACTTGCTGGGTGCCGATTCGAAAACCTCGCCTCCAGTGTCCATAGGTGACGCGCCACTGTCTTCTTCCTTGACCATCACCTCTTTGGACGCAGAGGTCGCTTTGCCCATGCAAATCGTTCCCGTGAAGCCACGGAACCATGGTTGCGGTTCTTTCCAGTCTTGTCCGCGAAGTTCATCACGAATGATCGAAATCCAATCTTGAGGGCGATAGCAAGGGATGTTCGAGGTGAAGCCGGTGCCGATGTTCTGCGATCCGTTGACCAGCAAGAACGGAATGATCGGCGCATAATAAGCAAACTCGACTTGTACACCTTCTTCCGTCTGTCGAGGCAGTACAGGATCGTCTTCTTTGCGAAAGATCAGACGAGCGATGGGGTCCATGCGTGTAAAGACATAACGAGGAGAACCAGTCACCGCGCCACCGTCCTTGCGAGCACCGAATTGACCAGAGGGAACCAAAAGGTTGATGTTTTGCTTGCATGCAAAGTCTTGTGCCATCCTTATTACCGTCTGTTGCAAAGAGGCTTCACCATGATGGTATGCGGTTGCAGCTGCAATTTTGCCCGAGAGCGAAGACACCTTTTCATCTTCGTTCACATTGTGTTGCAACACGTAGTGCAGGACTTTGCGTTGAGAGTTGGTCAGTCCGTCTTGAAGCAGTGGCAAGCCTCGACAAACACTATCCCATGAATAGTGCTTAAAGGACTTGTGCACAAAGTCGTGGACCCGAACGCTCGGGCACTTTTGGTACTGGATGAAGATATTTTCGTCAAACGTCTTGAGCCATTCCTGGCGCTTCTTCACCGATTCTTTCACGTGAGATAAGGCCAGATCCAGACTTTCCGCATCTTGGCTATTGATCGAGTCGTATGGCTTAAGAAGCTGTTGGAACTGTTCACCAAAATAAATCTTGGCTTCCTTGGAAGTCGATGTCGCCAAACCCTTGTAGTACTTGGTCGAGTGCTTTATGTGTGCTTGCTCGCACCATTCACGGTATTCCGGAATAGAGTAGAATGGAAATCGCTTACCCGCAGTGGTCGTCGCTACGACGATCGGAGTGATGAATGTGGAGACCAGCCCCTTTTCATGAAGAAGTTCGGGCCAGCACTTGTACAGCAGATACAGAAACAGACCGGTGATATGCGCTCCGTCAGCGTCTTGATCGGTGAGTAGCACAATATTGTGATAACGAAGGTCTGATCGTTTCATCTGCTTGCGTGGAATCAGACCAATCATCTTGCAAATATGGCGAAATTCCTTGTTCTCCTCCATTTTGGCACGGTTGGCCGCGTTGACGAATTTTCCTTGCAAAGGCATGGCACCAAAGCGATCGCTCCCCAGAATGCCGATTGCCACCTCTGCAAGCTGCAACGCAGAGACTCCTTCGACGAGGAAAAGTGTGCAATGCTTGGACTTGGCTGATCCTGCCCACGCTGCATCGCGTGCACCCGGGATGTCTCGAACAGGGCCTCGCTTTGTCACTCCAATTTCTTGCTGAATCTTTTTCGTTTCCTTCTGTTCCATTGCAGCCTGAAGTTCATCCATGATTCCAGAACGTTTCAGCATGTTGAGGCATCGATTGTCAAGTGTGGGATTCGATCCAAACTTTTCTGGGGTTGTAACCAGCTCCTCTTTGGTCTGCGAGGTGAAGGAAGGGTCCTCAATCGAACAATTCACAAACACCATGACCAAGCGCTCGACACGGTGGCGGTCGATTTGAGGCAGCACTGTCTTGCAAAAGTTGTGAACTTGCTTGTATAGATACTTCAAATGTGTTCCTCCGCGGTAGGTGTTGGTGCCGTTCACGAAGCTGACCGATCGAGCATCTTGAGGAAACGGGTTGCGAATCAGACAGACTTGCCAACGATCGGTTTCAAAGTGGCCCGTCTGAAGCTCCTTGTCACCGTCGGGAACGAACAAATGAACGTATTCCTTGAATGTCTTGATGGGTATCACAGCAAAGGCGTCCTTGTCTTTCGCGTACCACACTTTGACTCCCTTTGAAGTCGTTCCAGCGACATCGTAGACACGACTTTGGAAAAGACGCATCATGAGATCTGGGAAAGTCGCCGGAGCTTCTTTCTCGGGGTAAAAAAGAGTCAAGTCGGGTTGGAAGGTAAATTGAAGGAACGGCTTTCCTTCCTGTGCCTTGGTAGCGGGTTTGACAATCGGGGCCGATACTTCTTGCATGTAGTTGGACGATGATTGTTTGTAGTATGTTTTCCCGTCGCATACGATCAGCTCGGATCGAAGAGAAAGAATCGAAGCCAATTTGATTCCAAGGCCGTTCTTGCCACTGCTAACTCGTTGCTTCTTGTGATAGTTGCTGGAGGCGCGACAGTGGAAGAACGCCAGCTCACATTGATAGGCCATCGTAAGCGGATCATGGCGACTTGGATGCTCTGTAAGTGTTATGGGAAAGACGGAGCCATTGTTCCAAATGGTGATGACATTGTTGCCTCGATCGATGCGGACTTGGATCTTGTTGCATGGGTTTTCCTTTTTCAGAGTATTGTCGCTGGCATTGCTGATGGCTTCGTCAAAAAGCTTCAAAAGACCCGCGGGATAGACCACATCCTTCATAAACTCCATGCGTTGCGTTTCGGGATTGAAGACAAAGCGGGACACTGGGTCACTTAATGCATGCAGCTTTTGGCCGATGTACATATCCGCACTCGCGTGAACATGTTCGATATCGCTCAGCTTGATAATCGTTTGATCATCCAGACTTCGCTCACGTTTCACGGCGGACATGTTAGGGTGTGGTGAGTGCGCTCTATTTCGAAAGGTATGAAGGAACAGAGTGGTTTCGAACAAAGAATGGGTGTACCGGTCTTGAAAAGAGTCATATTACGCAACATCCGATTCACATGTCAAATATCCTTATAACGCGTTCTGTTCACAACGTCGCTAATAGTCTGTATGGAAACCCTGTAGTTTCCGGCGAGCGCAGCTAGTGGGGCACCTTTTGCTCTCTTGCTTCGGATCTCCAAGACTTGCTCTTCAGTAAACTTTGCGTTGGGGTTCTTCACGCCTCGATGATGAGTCCCATCTCGAATCTTGTCTGCCGCGTTCTTCTTTGCGTCGCCAACCGTCAAGCAGCCCGGACTCACACAATCCTTGAACTTGCACCCGTGATGGACTTGCATGCCCTTAGGAACTTGGAGGCATCCGTTAAACGCTCGCCACGCAAAGTTGTGTGCCAAATAGTTTTTAGACTTGAATTTGGCACGTCCGTAACCGCCGCGGTCGCGACCTTTTAGCTCCCAAATCCAGTGCTCCTTTTTTCCCACCTTGATCTTCTTGGAGTTCTTCTCGACGTAGGCTTTGGCTTCGGCCTCATGCTCTGGCTGTAGACCAAGCTTTTTGGCTGCAGTTTTGGGCTTTGAATGTTTCTTGATCCCAGTTACTGAGCTCCATGCCCTTCCGTGACGAATGTTGTTAACAGTGTAGACAGAGCACTTGAGCTCGTCGGCGATCTTCGAGTCCGTCCAATCATTTTTGATGGCTTCAGCGATTTTCTTGGCGGTCTCTTCAGAAATCTTGGCATTGTAGTGTTTCTCTCCCACAAGCGAACGTCCTGCGCTGACTTGGTCATCTGCGTTGGCTTGCGCATCTCCGAGAGCCAAATGGTCCGGATGATTGCATAAGGTGTTGGCGCACAAATGACGAACATGGATCTCCGGACGAAGGGCAACGTTGTGCTCGATTTCGTAGGACGCGCGATGTGCCAACATCATTTTTCCCTTTGAGACACTGATCTGCCCGTATTCCCCGGTTTTGGATCCCGTCCAAATCCGACACAGTCCTTTGACGATCGATGTCTTCGGTCTTCCGGGTACAGACTTTTCTTCCAATCGTATCAGCACGCTCTGCTTCTGCTTTTCGGTCAGCTTGCATGGACCAAGAGTCTTGTGGAGTTCCGCAGTCTTTTGATCAAAGAACGGATACGCTTTGGACTCGTCATCCTTGCCATCAGCGAGCAAAGGCGGAGGTGATTCATCGATTTCCATGGTTGCGAATGTTTACTTGTATAGAAACGAAAAAGTCATGCAAACTTTTGATTCACAAACGCACCGCTCATGTGCTGTCACAATTTGCTGGTTATCCATTTCATACAATCCAACTGAAAACTGGAAGAACCATGATTGCCGCGATTTTTTATTGAATCATGCCTCGGTGGCGTTCAAAACGAATGTGGTCGTTTGAGCTCCACTTTGAAGTGTGCCAGCAATGTCTAGACCGTATTTGTTGGAATAGTACATGGTTAATGTTCCCGTGCTTGTTGCGAACGAGCCGAGAGTCCAGCGTTTTTGTAGTGCGAATGCTTCGGTCGTGCTTCCAAGGACACCAGTGTCTACGGCACCAGTTTTCAGAGAGGGCACGCGGTAGAGAGACACAGTGGCGTTGGTACTGGGAGAGGCGCCAATGTAAAGGATGGCAAAGTAAGGAGAGCTGGGCAGTGAGGCCATGACCAATGTGGCAAGGCTTCCGGGCGTGATGGCGGGAGCCGGGGCTAAGGGAAGGAAAATGTCATCGGTGCCTTTCCAAAATCCGACGGGCACAGCTCCGGTGGTCAGTGCCATGGCAAATTGTCCATTGTTAGTGAGAATCACTTGAGATCCCAGGGCTGTCAGGGTGTTTCTCAAGGTCCAGGTAGATCCAATTCTCACATATGGGGTGATGACGGTTCCTGCGGAAAACAACATGGTCTTTTCCGAAAATGCTGCAAGGTTTTGAAAGGTGGTTTGGGTGGGCTCCGAAGTTCGATTCCACGTTTTGCCATCGTACGTGAACTTGTACAGGAAAAAGGTGGTGGCGTT
>CALKVB010000188.1 GCA_937996605.1 uncultured Oxalobacteraceae bacterium
CCTGGTGGCCACCGAACAACCCTTGCAAGGCGACCAGCAGCAGACGCTGGCCGCCTTGCTCGCTTATGGCGACCCGTACGCAGGCCCATCCGATGGCCCGGTCATCATCGTCAGCCCGCGTCTGGGCACCGTGTCGCCCTGGGCGTCCAAGGCGACCGATATCGCGCACAACTGCGGTCTGGCGCTCAAGCGCGTGGAGCGCATCACCGAATACCGCCTGGTGCTCAAGACCGGCCTGCTGGGCGGTGCCAAGGCCCTGAGCGATGAACAGCTGGGCCAGGTGGCCGCGCTGCTGCACGACCGCATGACCGAATCGGCCCTGCCCAGCCGGGGTGATGCCAAGGCGCTGTTTACCGCACTGCAGGCCGCACCGATGGAGCATGTGGATGTGCTGGGTGGCGGTCGCGCCGCCCTGGAAGCCGCCAACAAGGCCTGGGGCCTGGCGCTGGCCGAAGACGAGATCGAGTACCTGGTCAAGGCCTTCAATGGCCTGGGGCGCAACCCCACCGATGTGGAGTTGATGATGTTTGCGCAGGCGAATAGTGAACATTGTCGCCATAAGATTTTCAATGCCGATTGGACCATCGACGGTGAGAAAAAAGACATCTCCCTGTTCGGTATGATTAAGAACACACATCTTTTGCAACCAAAAGGTACGATCGTCGCGTATAGCGACAATTCATCGATCATGGAAGGCGCGACAGTAACGCGTTTTTATCCAAATGGTGCTGACAAAGGTAATGAGTACCAAGCTTCGGTCGAATTGACGCACACCTTAATGAAAGTGGAAACACATAATCACCCCACTGCTATTTCGCCATTTCCTGGCGCATCAACTGGCGCTGGTGGTGAGATTCGTGATGAAGGGGCGACTGGTCGCGGCGCAAAACCAAAAGCAGGCTTGACTGGTTTTACTGTGTCGAATTTGAATTTGCCAGGCAACGTGCATCCGTGGGAAAACGCGTCTGATGTCACGTCGAACGAAACGACATCAGTTCAATACGGCAAACCAGATCGTATCGCATCGCCTTTGCAAATTATGATCGAAGGTCCGATTGGCGGCGCGGCATTCAGCAATGAATTTGGACGTCCGGTACTTGGTGGTTACTTCCGTACCTACGAGCAGAACGTCGGCGGCACGGTTCATGGCTATCATAAACCGATCATGATCGCAGGTGGCATCGGTAACATCAATGACCAACATACCAAGAAGTTTGATTTGCCAGTTGGCAGCTTGTTGATTCAGCTCGGTGGCCCGGGTATGCGTATTGGCATGGGCGGTAGTGCGGCCTCATCAATGGCAACAGGTAGCAATACTGCAGATCTTGATTTTGATTCTGTACAACGCGGTAATCCGGAGATGGAACGTCGTGCGCAAGAGGTAATTAACTCGTGCTGGCAATTGGGCGATGAGAACCCGATTTTATCGATTCATGACGTTGGTGCAGGTGGTTTGTCCAATGCCTTCCCAGAGATCACGAATGACGCTAAGCGTGGTGCGATCTTTGATTTGCGTAAAGTACCTTTGGAAGAAAGCGGCATGGCGCCGAAAGAAATTTGGAGTAATGAATCGCAAGAGCGTTATGTGCTTGCCATCGCGCCAGAGAGTCTGCCGCTGTTCCAATATTTCTGTGAACGTGAACGTTGCTTGTTTGCGGTAGTCGGTACAGCGACAGAAGAACGTCAATTGAAAGTGATCGATCCACTCAACGATAATTCGCCAGTTGACATGCCGATGAATGTGCTGCTTGGTAAACCACCGAAGATGCATCGTCAAGTTGAGCACGTGAAACGTGATTTGCCTGCGATTGATCTGACCGGTATGGATTTGAAAGTGGCGGCCGAACGCGTATTAAGCTTGCCAACGGTAGCGGACAAATCTTTCTTGGTGACGATTGGTGATCGTACTGTGGGTGCGATGTCGGTGCGTGATCAAATGGTCGGCCCTTGGCAAGTCCCAGTGGCTGATTGTGCGGTGACAGCGATGAGCTTGGAAGGACACTTAGGTGAAGCGATGTCTATGGGCGAGCGCACACCGGTTGCCGTTATCGATGCAGCGGCTTCTGGTCGTATGGCGGTGGGTGAAGCAATCACGAATATTGCGGCTGCCCCCATTGCGAGTATTGAAAACATTAAATTGTCAGCAAACTGGATGGCGGCCTGTGGCCAACCTGGTCAAGATGCGGCCTTGTTTGATACAGTCAAAGCAGTTGGTATGGAGTTGTGTCCAGCCTTGGGGATTTCGATTCCGGTCGGGAAAGATTCTTTGTCCATGCGCACAACATGGAAAGATGAGGGTGTAGATAAGTCTGTTACGTCGCCAGTCTCATTGATTATTTCTGCATTTGCTCCAGTTTATGACATACGCAAATGCGTCACGCCGCAAATCAAATTGAATGCTGGCGATACCAGCCTGATTTTGATCGATCTTGGCCGTGGCAAGAATCGTTTGGGCGCATCTGCATTTGCGCAAGTCATGCAAAAAATTGGCGATCAAACGCCAGATGTTGACAGTGCTGAAGACCTCAAAGGCTTCTTTGCATCGGTTCAACAATTGATCAAAGAAGATAAATTACTTGCTTACCATGATCGCTCGGATGGCGGTCTGTATGCCACACTTTGCGAAATGGCTTTTGCGGGCCGCTCAGGGCTCGCAATCAATCTGGATATCTTGACGATGGAAGCTGAGCATGCGGCAGACCATGGCGATGCGAAAAACTGGGCAGGGCAAGTTGCAGAACGTCGCAATGAATTGACTTTGCGCGCATTGTTTAACGAAGAGTTAGGTGCGGTGATTCAAGTACGCACAGAACAACGCAGTGAAGTTATGGATATCCTGCGCGCACACAATTTAGGTGCGTGCAGCCACGAGATTGGCAAGCCGAATACCAGCGGTATCGTCAGTTTCATGCGCGACGCAAAAGAAATTTACCGTGAGTCTCGCAGCGTATTGCATCAAATTTGGAGTAAGACTAGCTGGCAGATTGCACGTATGCGTGATAATCCTGCATGTGCCGATGCTGAATACGCGCGCTTGGCGGATGAATCTGATCCAGGAATGCAGCCGAAGTTAACATTTGATCAGATCGGAAGAGCGTCGTGTAGGGAAAGAGTGTCTTCGCCTGTGTAGATCT
>CALKVB010000189.1 GCA_937996605.1 uncultured Oxalobacteraceae bacterium
AGTTTTTTCATTTTTTCAGCTTAACTCAAAAAAACTGTCGCACACGTTCCAAATCTTCAGGCGTATCCACTCCTACCGCGGGGGTATGCGCTGTCACATGCACGGCAATCGCGATGCCATTCCACAACACTCGCAACTGTTCCAGCGCTTCGATTTGTTCCAAGGGAGACACCGGCAAATGAGGATAAGCTTGCAAAAATTGATTTTGATAAGCATAAAGCCCAATGTGGCGTAGAGGCTCATAGGCATTCGGCATGACATGTTGATTTTGCGCAAAAGCATCACGCGCCCAAGGAATCACCGCACGTGAAAAATAAAGGGCGCGCTGATTTTTATCCAATACGACCTTGACCACATTAGGATTCATCACCTCTGCGATATCATGCAGAGGATGCGCAGCGGTGGCCATCGGCGTTCCCGCATTCACTTTCGCAGCTGTGGCAGCAATCAATTGTGGGTCGATCATAGGCTCATCACCCTGAACGTTCACAACAACTGCATCATCGTCGAGCTTGAGCAGGGCTGCTACTTCAGCGATCCGGTCAGTACCAGAAGGATGATCGCTACGAGTCATAAACGCTTCGATTTGATGGTCCCGACATGCGGCGATGATATCGGCATGATCGGTCGCAACCACAACTCGTGCCGCGCCCGACTCTTGCGCTCGCATTGCAGTACGTACCACCATGGGCTTACCACCAATGTCAGCCAGCGGTTTATTCGGTAGTCGACTTGAGGCCAGTCTGGCTGGCACGATCACAGTAAAACTCATCGCTAGCTCAAACTGGTGGTTGAGTGTCGCCATCCAATCGGCGTGCTTGGTCTTCCCACATGATAGGAATTCCGTCGCGTATCGGGAACGCTAATTTATCCGCCTTACAAATTAATTCCTTAGCGGCTTTATCAAGTTCCAATGGCCCTTTGCAGATCGGGCATACCAATACATCAAGCAGACGTGCGTCCATGTTTAATCTCCGAAAGCTTTGCGAGTAGTTGCGATCCGAATTCCGCGTCGATTTGCGCGGCGACAGGCACTACCCAAATACGCTGATCATCTCTCAGACCAGCTAATTGCCGACATTTTACTGCATCCTTCTCAGTAATCAGGATGATTTCCACGTCTTTTTGCGCGAACAACTCTTCGGTGTAAGTAAAATGATCGGGTAATGGCATAGACTCAAAAACTAAGCCATGGCTCTCTAATAATTGGAAGAAACGCTGCGGATGTCCGATTCCAGCAGCAGCTAACATCTTTTTTCCGCGCATATCATTCAGTTCGGCTGTGCATTTACCATCTGACAGCCGACTCAATTTTCCTGGCTGCAAACGCATCTGCAATACGTGTTCACCAATTCCTTCGGGGATTTGATCGAAGCTCGAATTCAAGATCGTAAAGTCGCGTCGCCGCATTGCCGTTTCGCGCAAAGGACCAGCAGGCAGTAGAAATCCGTTGCCAATTCCACGCTGATCAAACATCAAAATTTCTAGGTCGCGCGCAAGACTATAGTGCTGCATGCCATCGTCGGAAATAATAATATCGACCGAAGGATGTTGCGCTAACAAATACTTGGCAACCTCCACACGTCGACGGCCAACCACTAGTGGACAAGCGGTGATTTGAAAAATCAGCAATGGTTCATCTCCAACTTCAA
>CALKVB010000190.1 GCA_937996605.1 uncultured Oxalobacteraceae bacterium
CTGTGTAAATGGTGAGCAAGGTTCGATTGTAATACTCGCTTGCGCGTTCACTCCTGGTCTTCGATGAATACTTTTACCGTTGTCTCCCTTATACATCAATGTGAAACATAGCCATATGGGTCTGTGCGGTGTAATAGCGTAAATCCGAAATGCCTAGGCTTGCCTTTGCGCGCGTAATCGTATCTTCGTTAAAAGCCAAGGGGTCAGGTATGTTTTCAGCATCTGAACGCTTGATAGCGATTGCCATACCCCATAGAGCACCGTATAGAGGAATGAACACGGAATAAGGTCGAACTAAGTCGAAAGTCGATCGTAATTTGTCTAAGGTGCTGGAGTAGCGTTGAGGATGGTAAAAGCGGCTGCCAAGATGGAGCACTAATGCACCGCCTTCATGTAAGGCTTCGTAACAAGAAAGGAAAAATTGTTGGTGCATACAACTTTCTGCTAGTGCGTTACCGTTTGGAGCTACTGGGTCGGTGAGGTCGAGTAGGATTAAATCAAATTGTTGATGGCATTTTTGAATAAATGTGAAACCATCTTCATGACGAATTTGAAGTCTCTCATCGTCAAAAGCGAATTGGTGTATAGGCTCCAAATATTTTTTTGATAGCTGAATGACTTCGGGATCAATCTCACATAAGGTCAGCTGTTGAAGACTTTGATACTTGAGTAATTCTTTGCTGGATCCGCCATCGCCACCACCAATAATCAAGGCTGTTTTCGGGCCTCCTATGCTGATTGCTGCGGGATGAACGAGTGCCTCGTGATACAAGAACTCGTCTTTCACGGAGGTCATCATGGCGCCATCAATACGCATGATTCTGCCGAACTCGGGGGTCTCCGCAATTTCGATTTCTTGAAACTTGCTCCGTACTTGAACCAGCGTCTTCGTAGCTGTAGTTTGCATCGAAGTATGTTGGCTCAGATGTTCTTTTATGATCTGGTTGGTGTCTGTATTCCCAGTGCTTGCTGCACTGGGCACGCCGCGATGTAAATGTTGGCGTCGCACGCTGTTGGGTATCAGTGTTGCAATCAGTTGGTCAACGATGCAAACAGCTTTCGCGCTGTTATCTTTTTCGAAGTTACAAACATAAACATCGAGCGTGACCGCTTCTCGCTCTGGCCAAGTATGAATTGCGATATGCGATTCTGCTAGAAGTAGGGTGCCAGTGAAGCCAGCTGCACTGCCATCGTTATGGTGAAATGCATGAAAGCATTCACCTACAATTGTCAAACCTTCATCCCTAGCAAATTGACGTAGCAGAGGGCCAAGTAGTTGTTGATCAGTGAGTAAGGCTGGATTGCAGAGGCAATCGAAGCAATCGGCAGTGAGGTGTAAGCCTTCCATATTCTTATTCTTAAATGATGCGAAAGTCGCAATTGTATTCTGCAGCGAGCTGCTCTGGTAAAATAACGGACTTTGTTAATAAAATGAATGATTTTGAGCAACATTGAGCCGATGCTTGGCGTGCTCGAAGTGCAATATTTAATTGACTACCGCTTTCTCTAACTTTTTCTCTCTGCCGCTATGACATCCACTTTCCAGCCTGAAATTACCTCTAAGATGGCCAATGCGATTCGCGCATTGTCTATGGACGCTGTTCAAAAAGCTAACTCTGGTCATCCTGGCGCGCCTATGGGTATGGCAGAGATCGCAGTCGCTTTGTGGGCTGGTCACTATCGTCATAACCCAACAAATCCGAAATGGGTGAATCGTGATCGCTTTGTGTTGTCCAACGGCCACGGCTCTATGTTGCATTATTCTTTATTGCATCTGACTGGCTACGATTTGCCAATGTCGGAGATTAGCAACTTCCGTCAATTGCATTCGAAAACGGCAGGCCATCCAGAAGTGCACATCACGCCAGGCGTGGAAACAACGACGGGTCCTCTAGGCCAAGGTATCACCAATGCAGTGGGTATGGCGCTCGCTGAAAAATTACTGGCGGCAGAGTTTAATGTTGACGGCGCGAACATTGTCGATCACCGCACTTGGGTATTCATGGGCGACGGCTGTTTGATGGAAGGCATTTCGCACGAAGCTTGTTCTTTAGCTGGCACATGGAAGCTGAACAAATTAACCGCGTTCTGGGACGATAACGGTATTTCTATCGACGGCCATGTTGAAGGCTGGTTCACAGACGATACCCCAGCGCGTTTTGAATCCTATGGTTGGAATGTGATTCGTGGTGTTGATGGCCACAATGTGGCTGCCGTCAATCAAGCGATCATCGCAGCCAAAGCATCTGATAAACCAACTTTGATCTGCTGCCGTACTGTGATTGGTAAGGGCTCTCCGAATATGGAAGGCACGCACAATGTTCATGGTGCTGCGCTTGGCGATAAAGAAGTGGCAGCGGTACGTGCAAACATTGATTGGAACTATCCTCCGTTTGAAGTGCCAGCCGATGTTTACAGCGCATGGGATGCGAAAGCTGATGGTGCAAAAGCAGAAGCAGAATGGAATGCTGCATTTGCCGCCTACAGCGCAGCGCAACCAGCAAAAGCTGCTGAATTGACGCGTCGTATGAGCAATACTTTGCCAGCGAATTTTGATGAAGTTGTGAAAGCCGCTTTAGCAAACGTGGTCGAGAAAAAAGAAACGATTGCGACCCGTAAGGCAAGTCAAAACGCGATCCAAGCTTTCGCACCAAGCCTGCCAGAATTTTTGGGCGGCTCTGCCGATTTGACAGGTTCGAATCTGACAAATTGGAAAGAGTGCGTTGCAGTGCGTGCGAACCAAGCGGGTAACCATATCAATTATGGCGTACGCGAATTTGGTATGAGCGCCATCATGAATGGTATCGCCTTGCATGGTGGTTACTTGCCTTTCGGCGCAACCTTCTTGACCTTCTCCGATTATAGCCGTAATGCGATTCGTATGGCGGCGTTGATGAAGATTCGTAGCTTGTTTGTGTTCACGCACGACTCTATCGGTTTGGGTGAAGATGGTCCTACGCATCAATCGGTTGAGCATATTTCTAGCATGCGCTTGATTCCAAATTTGGATAACTGGCGTCCATGCGATACAACTGAATCCACGGTGGCTTGGGCTGAAGCCATCAAACGTAACGATGGTCCATCAACTCTGATTTTCTCTCGTCAAAACTTACCATTCCAAGAACGCACCGCACAACAAGTGGCGGATATCGCACGCGGCGGCTACATTCTGCAAGATGCGGCTGATGCAAAAGTGGTGTTGATCGCAACTGGCTCTGAAATTGAATTGGCTGTGAAGTCTGCTGCAGAATTGGCAGTACAAGGTATTCCAGCACGCGTCGTCTCTATGCCTTCGACTGATGTATTTGATCGTCAAGACAAAGCTTACCAAGTCAGCATTTTGGGCAAAGGCTTGCCACGTGTCGCGATTGAAGCAGGTGTCACAGCGTTCTGGCATAAATATGTAGGCTTGGAAGGTGCAGTGGTTGGTATCGATACCTTCGGTGAATCCGCTCCAGCAGGCGTGTTGTTCAAACACTTTGGCTTCACGGTTGACAACGTCGTCGCCAAAGTTAAATCCGTGTTGGTTTAATTTGGCAAACTTGGCTTAATTTGGCGTTTACTAATAACACGATAACGAATATGAGTAAGATTAAGGAAATTCAACTGCGGAAAGCGAATTTGGCGGACGCTGAAGCCATTGCTGCAACTCGCATTGAAGCCTGGCGTACCACTTACCGTGGCATGATTCCAGATACCTATTTGGATAACATGCAGATGGAAGAAAACGTCTTGCAATGGAGAACAATTTTGCAGGCGTTACCTGCCAAAGAAGATAGTTTGCGTGTGTATGTTGCGACCAGTGATGATGAAGTGATTGGCTTTGTTTCTGTATTTAAGTTGGCTGAGCCTAAGTTAGGTAAGGATGGCGAAATCAACGCGATTTATATTCGCCCACAATGGCAACGCTGCGGTATCGGAAAACGCATGATGCACAAGGCGGCTCGTTCTTTACAAGAGATGGGCTGCCATAGTTGCGTGATTTGGGTGATTGATGGCAATTCTCCAGCACGCAATTTTTACGAAGAACTCGGTGGCGAGATCCTCATCGAGCAAGATTTTAGCTGGGACGGCTTGGACCTGACGGAAGTTGGTTATGGCTGGAATGACTTAAGCGTGTTGTTAGCAGCGGCAGACGCCTTGCCGTTTCCTAATGCATTGCAGTGAGATTTAAAGAGTGTAAAACCCTTCAACGCCGAGGCGCAGAGTACCGATGAGGAAGCAAGGGGAAAGAGGACGAGGCATACCATTCCTGCGTATGCAGGGATTAGTGCCATCAGATTGAATTATTGAGTGGGCATGGCACGAGCGGGAGCTAGATTTTTCTCGTTTGTGTTTTCCTCTGCTCTTCTCAGTCCCTCTGCGTCTCGGCGTTGAGGGGTTTTGAAGTTAAAGATTTTTTTGTGTTTTTATTTTTTATTGCTGTTTGTCTTTTTGGAGATTGAACCATGACGATTCGCGTTGCAATTAACGGCTATGGCCGTATCGGCCGTAACATCCTGCGTGCACATTACGAAGGTGGTAAGTTTAAAAATGAAATTCAAATCGTTGCGATCAACGATTTGGGTAACGCGGAATCCAACGCGCATTTGACACGTTACGACACAGCCCACGGTAAGTTCCCAGGCACAGTCAGTGTTGAAGGCGACACAATGATCGTCAATGGCGACAAAATCAAAGTATTCGCAGAACGTAATCCAGCGAATATTCCTTGGGGCGAGTTGAATGTTGACGTTGTGTTGGAATGCACAGGCTTCTTCACAACGAAAGAAAAAGCATCTGCTCACTTGGCTGGCGGTGCGAAGAAAGTCATCATTTCCGCACCAGGCGGTAAAGATGTGGATGCAACAGTTGTTTACGGTGTGAATCACGGCGTGTTGAAAGCAACAGACACGGTTATCTCTAACGCATCTTGCACAACAAACTGCTTGGCACCATTGGCAAAACCATTGAACGATGCGATTGGTATTGAAAGCGGTTTGATGACGACAATCCACGCATACACTAACGATCAAGTGTTGACGGACGTTATGCATGAAGACTTGCGTCGTGCACGCTCT
>CALKVB010000191.1 GCA_937996605.1 uncultured Oxalobacteraceae bacterium
ACTAGCAGTCACAGGTAAAACTGCAGCTGACGTATGCGTTCTAATCTGTGGTCAAGAAATACGTATCTATCGCATACAACGCGATGATGAGTTGATTGCACGTTTAATTGAATTGGAGAGACAGTTCTGGCACTACGTTGAAACCGATACACCACCGCCGGCAGATGGCTCGGAATCTGCGGATCGTGCTTTACGTTATCTATATCCAAAAGACACTGGTAACACACTCAATTTTTCTGACGATACGGAAATGTCTGCCACGTTCGCTGACTTGGTCAACTTACGTGCAGACATAGTCAATCGTGAAGAGTTGGAATCACTGTTGAAACAAAAAATTCAAGAGAAGATGGGGGAAGCAAGTGTGGCGGTCTTCGAAACTGGAAAGGTGACTTTTAAGCGTTCAAAAGACAGTCACGGCATTGACATGACAAAGTTGCTGCTTGACCAGCCTGATATTCCTGAACGCTACCCACTCGTAAAGTCTGGTAATCGTCGGTTCCTTATTTCAACGTAGCAAGGTTCTCTATTTGATCATCTCAACAATTAAATTACTCAATCCACGCCCGCCTCGTGTTGATCCGAGTGTGGGCATTTTTTATGGGAATACATCATCATGATAAAAGGTTTAGCAATCACTCCCCCTGCATTGGGGCGAATCGCCATTGGTAGTGTGGTTGAGAAAAACGGTAAGCGTCTTCCAGTAAAAGAAGATTTTTTCACCATCACTTCCAATGTTCAGGGCAAAGATGGTTGGATTAAACATCCGGTTCACGATCAATTACTTAAAGCATCAGGACAAGATAAATTACGGTCGATTCCGGTACGTTTGCTCTTTAATGATCCTGCGCTAAATCTACGTGCAGAATACTGTTTTTTTGATCGGAAAACTGGACGTCCAATTTGCGTAGGTAATGGAGAAACCTGTCGCCGCTATAGTGGTAGCGGCATTCAAAATTTAGCTTGTCCATCACCGGATCAATGCGAATTTGCAGACGGCGGCACCTGTAAGCCGTTTGGTCGTCTAAGCGTAAAACTGAATGACGATGATGAGTTTGGTACGTTTATCTTTAGAACGACTGGCTATAACAGTATCCGTACATTGACAGCACGACTCTCGTACTATCAGGCAACGTCAGGTGATCGTCTTGCTTGTCTACCGCTGCAATTGAAACTACGTGGCAAGAGCACGACTATGAGTCATCGCAGCCCTGTCTACTATGTCGATATAACGATTCGCGATGGTGTATCACTAGAACAAGCTCTCATAGAGGCCAGAGAGGAAGATGCAAAGAGGCGGGAATATGGGTTTGATCAAAACGTCTTAGACGAGACTGCACGTTCAGGTTTCAAAAATGGCTTATTCGAAGAAGATTCTGAACAAGTTAAAAACTTGCTTGATGAATTTTATGTGAATGCTGGCGAACTGGAGGGTAACGATGCTCGTCAGACAACTTCAATTGAGGATGTGCCATCAAATTTGACTGGAAAGCTAGATCAAATTCTCGCAAAGAAAGGTGCGAAAATAACGATACCGACGGCGGCTCTTGAATCAGTTGTTGCCCAGTCCGACATTGTGCTCGGCACGCCGAAAACTCTATAACTGCCGATTCAACTTCATCTTGGTTGTAATTGTTGAGTTACTTGCGTCGCAGTCTATCAGTAAGTTTTTCTAAGATATCAAGAACGATGATACGGTCATTCAATGTTAGCTTTTCCAACATTTTTGTGATGACTTGTGCTTGATCTTCAGGGCGGTTACTGGTTTCAAAAAGTAATTCGCCTATTGGGCAATCAAAGATCTCGGCCAATTCTACCAAACGCAAAATTGTTGGAATAACGGAGCCGCGTTCCATTCTTGATATCGCTTCATTACCAACGCCAAGTCGCTCTGCTACATCCTCTTGTGTTAGTCCACTCGCAATACGGCGTTTTGAAATTGCACGCCCCATTCCTTTCGCTAAAGTCTTCTCATTTACCTTCATGCCACTCCTCCGATCAACCCAAATGGTCGTCGCTCAACCAAAAAACATGAAGTGCTTATAAGGTTGACTGTCAACCAATTAGGTTGATAGACTGTTATGGACTGCGTATCTCGAAATTGTGCGAACCATCAAGCGGCATATCTTGGTTAGGTTGATTGGAAATGAGTTCATCGCATTTTGTAGATACACGATTCTTCAGTTTCATCGCATAAGCACACAAAAATTTAATTAACTCCGAATAAGAAAGTCACAGCAATGAATCAATCAAATAAAAATTTTCATATAGCATTGATTGCTATATCGCTTTTAACGGTCGTTCTTTTGTATTTCACACGGTCGATATCGATCATCAGCATTACGACAGGTGCGTGCGCTGGTTTGAGTATTCGATTATTTGTTCTGCATAAGAAAGAAAGTTTCGCAGGCACAAAAGAATTAGATTGGCTGTTGCTGTTATTGTTTTCAGCAGCTTCTCTAATTTGCTATTTCATGGGTCTGTACGTTGTACAAGGCCCCTTGCTGATATTTGTCGGTATTCGTTCGCTAATCATGTTTTTAAAAATGTATGGCGATAAACCTAGCTCTGCGCAAACAATGCCAAAACCGGCAGCTCAATCACCTGAGATGTCTGCTGCGGAATTGTCTTCAACATTTCCACCGGAAATTCCACATCTTCGAACCAGTACAGAATCGGTGAGTACCCTACCTCCTGATCTGCCCTTAAACTCTCGAACTGACAATGCAGTTAGTGCACCGATACATGATATTGCGGGTGTGAAAGGATGGAGTTGGGGCGCATTTTTTCTTAGCTGGATATGGGCGATTGGAAATCGTACATGGATAGGTCTGCTAGCGCTCATCCCTTACGTCAATATCGTTGTCATGATTTGGTTGGGAGTTAAAGGCCGTGAAATGGCTTGGAAAAATCGTGCATGGCGTGACTTGGATCATTTCAATTCAGTACAGAAGAAATGGTCTCAATGGGGAATTGGACTTGCTTGTGCTTCGTTTGTTTTGGGCATTGTCGCTGCAGTCGGCGCTCCAGCTTATAAGCAATACAAAGCGAAGGATGCGGAAGCACAATTGCAATCTATTCTTGAAGATGCGGCACCGAAGGCGAGTTCACCTTCAATAGCTGAAGTTAGTTCAGGACAAAATACGATAGCGGAAGGGAATGTTTATCATGCCAATGGGCTTCTTCCTAGTATTGCGACTTCAATAGGAACATTCGCGGCTAGTACGCCTGGAATGGATCAGGCCTCCATCACTTTAAATAACAAAGCGATCTTTCAAAGTGAAGGCGCTCAGTGGCACGAAATTGTGCGTGGCTTCAAATTGGCAGGTGGAAAAGAAGTCATCTTGATGAGAACCTCTGGCGGCATGGGCACTAGCTGCGAGGCTTTGTTTTTCTTCCTCACCATTGAGAAAGCGAATCTTAATTTCACGCCTTATTTTGGCACCTGCTCAACTGACGCAACGTTCAAACAATCAGAGAACTTGATTGAAATCGTCATTCCTAAAATGGGAGGCAGTTCAACCATCACTTTCGACGGTACCGTGGTACGAGAAGACGGTGTGCAGTTAGCTCTTAACGACACAAATGACCCATCGAAGTAATTCATCCACTTCTTCTAAAACTAATTTAAAAATGCGGACGCAATATGACTACAGCTGAAATGCAATCGAGTACGGAACAAAATCAATGGTTCTATGAAAATGCGGGGCAAAGGATCGGCGCGATTTCGGAGGAAGAAATTATTTCTTTAATTCGGAATAAATTTTTGACGCATGGCGCGCTGGTATGGCGTAAAGGATTTCCCAATTGGACTCAAATCGAAAATACAGAACTCAGGACTTATTTAGATAGCACATCACCACCGCCACTTACTGGTGATCATGTCAATAACACTCTGGTCTGGGTTTTAGCATTTGCACCAATTCTAGGGTTCTTGTTAGAGCATTTTATTGCTGGTGCTGTGTATCACACGAATGAGCAGGCGGCAGAAGCTGCTATTGCCAATGGCACTTTTTGGTATGTAACACTTCTCTTAAATATTGGACTTTCATTCTGGGATGAAAAGAAATTGAAGCTCTCTGGTACTGATACTGGGAAATTTGGCAGTTGGGTTTGGCTGGTGCCTGTTTATTTGTTCAAACGCGCAGGAGCATTAAAGCAAAGTCCAGCATATTTTTTCGTTTGGATTACTTGTTTTGTGTTGGTACTGCTAGCTGCAGTATAGGTGTGTACAACTATGGCGGTTGATTGAGTAAATTGTGCTTTTGTGCTTACTCAATCAACCACTGTCTCTTGACCGAAATACTTTGGTCAGTTTTTTTCAATAAATGTGAAAGGTATAAAAATGCGTTCAATCGTTCTTTCAATCGCATTGCTTGCAGCTTGCAGTCAAGTTTCTGCCGCATCAAATGTGGGGCAATGTGTCTATCCAAAATCGAAACCGGGTAAAGGTGGTCGATTAGAATTTATCAAGCCAATCTATATTTCGCCAACGCCTGCGCCAAGTGAAAAGCAAGTTCTCACAACTTTCGATGCATTTACCATCAAGGCGGAAGCCAATGGTTTCGTACAACTTGCTACCGTGCCCGGAGTCGAGGATGCTCCGATCAAGACAATTGGTTGGGTGAAACTATCTGATTTTAAGATTCTTGATTTGAGAAACTGTAACTGAAATGGAGTAGAGTGGCACAGTCGTTCAATGACTGTGCCACTTTTTCAGAGGGCTTTTTTAAAGTCACAAAACAGTTTATGGCATCATTTTTTTTGCTGATTGTGATGAATAAAACTTGATAAAGAATTTAAATTTCAAAATTTCCTAGAAATAATATCAGATTGCTATTGATAAAAAAATTGCATTGCTATAACGTCATGTTCGTGATTGTAACTAGTTGTAACGAATTTAATAGCGATGAATTATCAAGAACTGAATCAGACTTCTTTTTTTTGGGCATTACAAGGTCTCTGTGCCTTGCACCGCAAGCCATTTTCCTTAGAACTCGCGCAACAGCAATGTGCAGCTCCTTATAGTAATCAGATCGGAAGAGCACACGTCTGAAC
>CALKVB010000192.1 GCA_937996605.1 uncultured Oxalobacteraceae bacterium
CGCTTTATCTTTGATAGGTCTATTCAATATCTTCGGTTCCTATTTCGCTGGGAAACTCGGTGGCATGTTTCCGAAGCGCTATTTGCTTTCTTCAATCTACCTTTCCCGCAGCATCGTCATCGCATTGTTTATTCTTGCGCCGCTAAGTCAATACAGCGTCTATGTCTTCGCCGCCGCAATGGGCTTGCTCTGGTTGTCTACCGTGCCATTAACCAATGGCGTCATCGCTGGCATTTTTGGGGTGAAATACTTGTCTATGCTCTCTGGCTTCGTGTTTTTCTCCCATCAACTCGGCAGTTTCATCGGTGCTTGGTTGGGTGGATACATGTATACCAAAAACGGAAATTACGATGCCGTGTGGTTGATTGTGATCGGTCTTGGTCTATTTGCGACACTCATTAATCTACCGATTGATGAGAGGGCGATTGAGCGGGAACAGTTGCGCACCGCTGCAATTTGACTGCTACAGCATAATGGTGAGTGAGCTAAGAAACAAGTGGATTATCGAATGAGAAAAACTAAATCAATCATTTTCTTTATCGTTCTATTGTCCATGCTTGGCATCGCTCTTTGGGCTTATCTTCAACCGGGTTTTATAATGGACTTGGCGAATAAGTTCGTTTTTTGTTAGTCGCTTCTAACGACGATTGCTCGTTTGACGATCAATCGTCTTCAATTTTAATTTGCATGCAGTAACCTTGTGGCATGTAAAAATTGTCAATTTTTCTGAATCCCCCTACAATGCCATGATTAATTTCTTTCATTCTTTGAAAGAAATTTCCATGGCTTTTTTGTCCGCGATTGGCTAGGTTATTTTTGGTGCTTTTGGAGAAGTGACGCATGATTATCGGTATCGATTTAGGAACTACAAATAGTTTGGTGGCGATTTGGCGCGATGGTAAAGCGCAGTTGATTCCGAATAGTTTGGGCGAAGTGCTGACGCCTTCTTGTGTCAGTTTGGATGAAGATGGCAGCATCTTGGTCGGGCGCGCTGCACGTGAACGTTTGCAAACGCATCCTGAACGCACGGCGGCGGTATTTAAGCGTTACATGGGAAGCGATAAGAAAATTCGTTTGGCGGAACGTGAATTTCGTGCTGAGGAATTGTCGTCATTTGTCTTGAAAAGTCTGAAAGCGGATGCCGAGGCATTCTTGGGGGAAGCTGTTACCGAAGCAGTGATTACGGTGCCTGCGTATTTTTCCGATGCGCAACGTAAAGCGACAAAGGTGGCAGGACAACTCGCTAATTTAAAGGTGGATCGTTTAGTCAATGAACCAACCGCGGCGGCCTTAGCGTATGGCATGCATCAATTTAGTGATGAATGTAAATTTTTGGTGTTCGATTTGGGTGGTGGCACTTTCGACGTTTCTATTCTCGAAATGTTTGATGGCGTGATGGAGGTACGGGCTTCTGCAGGAGATAACTACTTAGGTGGTGAAGACATCACGAAAGTCATGGTCGATGCCTTTATCGATAAGCATGAATTTCCATCGAAAATTAAAAATGATCCACGTTTTATGCAGCAGCTTTTTGCGGCAGCGGAGAAAGCGAAACGAGATTTGTCTTCATCAGACAAAGCATTGATGGAAGTGCAAACCACTGATCAGCTTTTACAATTAGAGTTTAACGAAGAATTGTTAAGCAAAATTACTGCACCGCTGATTAAACGTTTGCGTGAGCCCGTCGAACGCGCCTTGCGCGACACTAATTTACGTAGTAACCAACTCGATAGCATCGTGCTGGCAGGTGGCGCAACTCGTATGCCTATCGTGAAGCGTTTGGTGACGATGATGTTTGGCCGCTTCCCGCAAAGTGAAATCAATCCTGATGAAGTAGTGGCCATGGGCGCTGCTGTTCAAGCGGGTTTGAAGATGAAGGATGCTGCCTTAGAAGAGGTAGTGATGACGGATGTTGCGCCGTATTCTCTTGGTGTTGATACGACGATTGTTTTATCCGATAACAAAAGTGTGGGAGGGCATTTTTCTCCCATTATCGAAAGAAATAGTACGGTTCCGGTGAGCCGAGTAAAACGATATTTTCCGCTAGAAGACAAACAAGATAAATTGATCTTCAATATTTTTCAAGGCGAATCTCGCTTAGTCAAAGACAACATTTTTCTCGGAAAAATGGAACTTCCTT
The DNA here is from genome assembly GCA_937996605.1 of uncultured Oxalobacteraceae bacterium. Classification (GTDB taxonomy): domain Bacteria; phylum Pseudomonadota; class Gammaproteobacteria; order Burkholderiales; family Burkholderiaceae_D; genus Undibacterium. Next base: position 2,141 of record CALKVB010000192.1, read on the forward strand.
TAGATCCGCTGCCGAGTCAAGAAAATGGTGTCGATCTACGTTTTACCTACGACGTGAATGGCTTGCTCGAAGTGCAGGCAACCATTTTGCGTACACAAGAAAAACACGCGATGATTATCCAAGGCAATCCGGGCTTGTTGTCGGATGAACAGATTGCTAAACGTTTTACTGAACTTGAGCAAATCAAAATGCATCCTCGCGATACGCTCGAAAATCGTACTTTGATGGCAAGAGCCGATCGTGTGTATCAACAACTCAAAGGCGATTCACGTGCTTGGTTGACGACGCAAATAGCTGAGTTCGAACGCGTTGTTGAAACGCAGAATGTGAAGTTGATCTCGCCTGCGCAGAAGAAATTTTCCGAGATTCTGGATGAGATCGAGAGAGATGTAGTCCTACATCCCGACTTTACAGAGTAGGGCGAGCAATAATGCAAGAAATTGAAAACATGAATGAGATGCAGGATTTACCGTCTTTTTTTATTGATCAACGCCTAGAACAAAGTGCAGATGAACGTACGATCAAACGCGCTTATGCCAAGGCATTGAAGCAGATTGATCAAGAAAACGATTTGACTGGATTTCAGGATTTACGGGAGTCGTATGAGTATGCACTTAGTTGGTCCCGTCATCGCGATTGGCAAGCACAGCAGCAACAGCAGCAACAGGAGCAGCTGAACGAAACGGTAGAATCGGCGGAACAAGTGGCCGAGCCTCTTCTTGACAGTAATAGCATCTCGCCGATTTTAGTGCAGACAATTAGTCAAGCCGTAGTGCACGCGGTGCAAGAACATAGAGCTCAGGAACAAGAGCAAACTACTTCAATCGAGCAAGCTGTGTCGTCAACAAATTCGGTAGGCGTAGCCGAGGATTTAGAGAATGATTGCAACCAAGATGCAGGCCATAGCCGCGCTACATTGATGAGCCTCAGTCCTGAAAATCAAGTCGATGTGAGCACCAGCAATCCTCAACAAGAAATTGCGCTGTTGTCTTTGGATGATGACCAAACTCCGGCTGATTTACATGTTTCGTTAACGCCTGATTTGTCTCAGGTACAAAACGACGAGACTGCAGTCAAAGTTGTGGTCGACGATTTGCCGCAACTTCCTGCACCGATTGACTTGGCAAAAGCGGTAATGGAAGAAGTATTACAAAAGATTCAGTCTTTGAATGATGAAAATGCAGAACTTCTGCCTTTGCTGCAGGAAGCAATGGATGATGAGCGCTTGATCAATGTCGAGGCCAGTGATTTGTTTGAATGGTTGATGGCTAATCATGTAGCCCAAGGCTGGCAGCCAGGCAATGGCAATTTATTTGGTGCCGCAGTTAAATCATTTCACTGGAACGAAGATAAGAACCGTCTCTTGCGCTTCGGTGAGCTTGGTTATTATCTTGAACATGCACTGGTCGAAATGAGTATGTTCAACGAACAAGAACGTGGGATCGCGGATAAACAAGTGCAGTTAATACGCCGAGCACGTGCGGCGACTTTGCCAGATAAACATTTCCTGCGCGAGAACATTAATCTGATTCACCATCTGATCAGTAGTTTTCCCAATTGGTTAAATTTGGTGACGAGTTGGACCAATCTGCAGGCATGGCGAGAGAGAGCGGATGAACTTAAGATTGTTCCGATTGCCGCCAATGCAGCAGCAGAGAAAAAGGAATCATCATTCTCTCAATATGGTGGACTGTGGATTTTCCTGATCTTTGTGATGCTCTCTGTTATTCGTGGGTGTGCAAACGATAAACCATATGCACCGTCCTATCAGCCGGATCGCCTGACACAACGTATGGTTGGCAAGAACTTAAGCATTGATGAGCTGCAGGCCGAAAGGCAGTTTTTAATGGGTGAAGATTACTACTTCGGTCGCGATAATAAACCGCAA
>CALKVB010000193.1 GCA_937996605.1 uncultured Oxalobacteraceae bacterium
GATCTACACAGGCGAAGACACTCTTTCCCTACACGACGCTCTTCCGATCTATATGTTGAACAAGTTTTTGTACTGAAGTTGAAAAAACCTGGAAGCTAAATCTATTTTTTTGATCGGGCATCGCAAGTGAGGAATCAATTTTCTTGCGCAGCTGTCTTACATAGTCGAAGTACTGTTCACTAATATTTCTATTCTCAGCCCACGCTTTGCTTCCTAACATCGATGTAAAGATATTGAGTGTTCTTTCCGCTATCACTGGGTCATCAGACTCTCCCGCGAGCTTAGACAAAGCACCGAAAAAACAAGCTGGATAAGCCTCGGCTTCAGTGACTTTTGGCGTGTTCAATATACGTAACAATAATTCTCTTTTCGGGAGTATCTCACCACCAAAAGAGAGTCGATCAAAGTTCGGTTGCTCGCCCTCACTCACCCAACTGTGTGAAGCATTTTTTATACTACACAGCGTGTCATCATCTTTAAAGCTAATCCGGCTGTTTTCATTCCCTTTATCATCTCTTGCAAGATCGAAATCACAACGTGAACGCCCAGAGATATCCATCTTTATCTCGATTGTCGGCGTCACAAATTCATCGTCGGAAAATTCAAGAAATTTTGCTCTACCGCGTACTTGAACTACGCCCTGTGGCGCCTGACGATAATTCGAACAATGCACATCTAGTCTATTGGTCAAATGAAAATTTTGACTACTCACATTCTTGAGAACTTGATTTATTGCACTATGTTCGATCTCAAGCGACACCAACTGTTCGTATTCTTCAAATTTCTTTGGAAATTCCACAGAAATGGGAAATGAAATCAGATTGTCGCGCAAGGTCGGTTCTTTGGTCTTCAGCAGGAACTCACTATCTCGCTCTCTGATTATTGGAGGATCGATCTTTATCCTTATTTGATTTTTCTCCGCTTTAGAAAAACTGTTCTCACCGCGTACATCTTTGAAGACATAATCCAAACCTTCTTCAAAACCAAACTCAGGTTCAAGTCGAAACAGCCCTACCATTTGATCAAAGCTCGCCGATACATCTTCTGCAGCGCCACTCTGGATCATCGATTCGACATCAGCACCGGTTTTAGGCGGCGCATAGGCAGCGCCACACGCGGCCGTATCCGACACACCTGTAGTGAGGCATCGAAATAGGTTTTGATCCCTTATAAGAAGCACTCTAAGAAGCACTCGTTCCGTGCCGCTAACCGACTGCAATCTCTTCACGATGAGCGGAATCTTACGGCCTGCTGCAAACGCAAGCACGTCACCAGACGTAAGCGGAACTGGCGCATGATTCACAAAATAATAGATTTTCCCGTCGATCAAACTCTGAGTTTGGGTATTGCCAAGATCTTGCTGGAACAAGACACCGCGTGCATTGGCGGGCAAGCTGCTATCCAACGTAAGAAATCGCGCGGAAGGAGGTTTCAAGGTAAAGACGGCCGAAGTAGGTGCGGCATGTGCTTGTGCAGTATTAAATATCAAACACATCCAACACAGTCGAATGAATACGGCAAAGAAGCACTTAATCAATTGTTTGGCTTTAAGGTTTCGGATTATTTCTACACTAAAACAGCAGCATCGCATCCATATTGCTTGGGTAAGCTTTACCTCCACATTTCGTCGCCTCATAAATCAATGCCTATGTAAGTTCATCTACTTACATTCTAAGCATGCATTTAATTTAACGAAAGAAAAGCTTTGTTTACCAAGTTCGGAGGTGGTTTAAGCGCAACGCAGCTTTTAAATCTTTGAGACCGACTTTACTGCGAACTTGTATCTCCAATGTTTGCCCTGGTAGCAATGTCACAAAATTATCTGAGAGCTTAGTCTCCAGTTTGCTGAAATCGAGCTCAAGCATACGAGTGAGCACCTTGCTCTTCAAACTCAGCACAAAATAATCACCGACCTTTTTCCATTGCTGTTGAATCGTTGACGTAGATAAGGCTTGATCTTTCGCTGCTACGAAATAGAGCTCTTCCTGTGCTAGGACTTTTCCGTTTTGAATTAACTCGATAAATACGAAGTGTTTGTTCGCTGCATGGCCTTGCAAAAGCTCGTCGTTTTGATACTGCTTGATTTTGCTTGCGGTATTCGCTTGCGCGGTGAATGCGATATTCTCTTCTCTCAGCAACAACCCGGAGAAGTCCATCGTGCGAATACGAAGTTGAGCTTGTTCTTGTTTCAGATGTTCAGAAACCACACTGATGCTGGTCACGCCATCCAGATTTTCCGCGACTACCATCAACGGCGCAAAGGCTTTACGGGCCTGAAAATGCAAGGCCTTCCAATTGCCGAAATAATCGATGCTCGACCATGATGCCCCCGGCCATACGTCGTTCAATTGCCAGTACATCGAACCCATGGTGCGCGGCATGCTGGCGCGGTGATGTTTGATCGCGAGTGTAATGCCTTCCGCTTGCATCACCTGACTAAGGTATAAGAAATGGGCGAAGTCGTGTGGCTCGCCATAGTTGGCGCGAATATAGTGCAGGAGTCGCGCATTGCCCTCGCCGGCCATGAATTTTTGGTGCTGGCGAATGACAGGATGATCGATGGCTTGCTGATCCGCCTGAGCGAAGTAATCGACCGTTGATTGCTGCGGCCAGGCTTGCAAACCAAACTCCGACATAAAACGCGGAGTCTCACGTTGATATTCTTCGACTGGTTTAGAACCGCCCCACACCTCCCAATAATGTTTATCGCCGCGCTCACTGTCATTGGCTTTGTCGTCTAAATCATTGCTCGGCGAGCTAGACCAATACGGCACGCCCTGCCCATGGTCTTGCACGACTTGACGTAGATCGCGACCAAACAGTTGCGCATAGCCTTGCCACACTTGCTCAGCAAAGGCAGGATTGGCTTTTTGCAGTTCTTTACCGATGCCCCAATCCTTCCATGCCGTTTCTTCTTCATTATTCCCGCACCATAAAACGACACTGGGATGCGCATTCAAGCGTAGCACTTGTTGCTTCGCTTCTTCCAACACGTTGCGCCGGAAAGCATCATCATAGGCAGGAACCACGCCACCACCAAACATGAAGTCTTGCCAAATCATGATGCCCATTTCATCGGCCATGCGGTAGAAGTCATCGTTCTCGTAATAGCCACCGCCCCAAATTCGCAGCATATTCATATTAGCATCACGAGCAGCTTGAAGAATCTCACGCTGCTGTGCCACAGAAATACGATTGGGGAACATATCAAACGGAATCAAATTCGCGCCCTTGGCGAATACGGGGATACCATTCACCACAAAAGTGAAGGCTTGCCCAGGCTTCCCGGTGTTTGGGTTCACGTCTTGATCGAGACTGCGATCGAGCGTAACGGTACGCAAGCCAACCGTGCGCGCTTGCTTAGCCAAGATGCGTTGTCCCGCTCGCAGTTCAAATTCCATGCGATACAAGGCTTGTTTGCCATAGCCATGTGGATACCAAAGCTGTGGCTTGGCGATCTTGATATCGAATTGAACGTGTCGTGCTTCCTTGGCGTTTCCTATTGCGCTATCCAACTCGCTCAAAGTGCGCATGTCTTGCACCACTACTTGACCACGAGGATCACGTACTTTCCACCAAACTTCAAAAGGATTTTTTTTCGATACCGGTTGCAAACCCGCCTGCAAATCCATCTTTAAATCAACCTGCAACTGCGCTTGCTGCTGATCGAGTTTCACTTGACGCACTTGGACTTGTTCCACCCTCACCTCATCGTAGGTGATCAAACTCACAGGGCGCCAAATACCTGCTGTCACATAACGCGGTCCCCAATCCCAACCGTAGTGATAGCCAGGCTTACGCACAAAATTCGCGGTCATGGCGTCTTTCGGTTCATCGCCATACGGTGAGGGGTAATTGCCTGCCAATTTATGCGGCATGGCTTGCACTTGCGGCAGCATCTTGGTGATCGGTGAATACAAGCGCACCAAAATCGTGTTCGACTTCGCATTCAATTTGTCGCTAACATCGACCTCATAGGCGCGGAAAGCATTCTCAGTGGCTATGATTATTTCACCATTGAGGAAGACTTCAGCGAAGGTATCGAGACCATCGAAACGCAGGATCTTTTTCTTTTGCTGCAGGCGCGCAGCATCGAGCTCGAACTGCAATTGGTATTCCCAATCTGCCTTGCCTATCCATTGCAGACCTGCTTCAGCTTGCCCCACATAAGGATCTTGAATCAGTTTGTGTTGCAAAAGATCGGTGTGCACATGGCCCGGCACTTGCGCGGATCGCCATGATTGCAGCTCTTGATGGTCTTGCGCATGTTGCTCAGCGATACGAAATTGCCAGCCCGTATTGAGCATGAGGCGCTGCTCTTGCGCTTGCGCGATGGATGCAGAAGACATGAGCGCGGTCACGATCATTAGTTTGAATAAGAAGTCGATGGAGGGTGCAGTGATGCGTCGAAAAAGGGCCATAGCGTTTCTCGAATTGTTCATGGGGTTTGATGATAGTTTGGCTCGGCAGGGCGGCGCACTTAGGAAAGATCGACCCGAGTTCGAGAAACTGGATTCCCGCCTGCGCGGGAATGACAGTTCAAAACCGTAACGAATATGAGGCCGTTGCGATCAAGGCAAAATCACTTCGCCTTCACCACAGCTTTCTGCACCGCGCTTTGGCGACCGTCTGCCAGCACCGTCAAGGCTTTTACAGTCAGATCTTGTTGCGGAGCGAGGTTCACGGTCAACGGCCCTTGATAAGCAGCGCTAGTCGCTTGTGGTTCGCTACCATCGATGGTCACAATCAACTTACTGCCCGCCACTGGAGCTTGCAAAGCGATCTTTGCTTGTTGATCTTTCACGCTGATCGTATCGAGACCACTTGGACGTGGAATCCGATAGCCAATTTTTTGCGCCGACAGCCGCGGATAGTGGGCGTCAAGACGTTGTTCGAAATCTGCAAACTGACGCTGTGCTTGTGGCGTCCAGCCGACCTCTGCCATCGCTAACAAGCGCGGGAACACCATGTACTCGACTTTTTCTGATCCACGTAAATACTCGGTCCAGACATTCGCCTGCACGCCTCGAATATGATGTTGTTTGGCGGCGTCGAGCACGCTTGGCACTGGGTTATAGGAATACACCTTTTCAATCGAAATTTCGCCCCCCAAGTTCCACAGCTCCTGGTCCTTGGGTCCTTGACCTGCATCGAAATAGCACCATGAGGTTGGCGTCATAATCACATCGTGTCCCTCTTTGGCAGCGTGGATACCGCCTTCCTCACCGCGCCATGACATCACGGTGGCATTCGGCGCCAGTCCGCCTTCCAAAATTTCATCCCAACCAATCAAGCGCTTGCCTTTGGCGTTGATCATTTTTTCGACACGACGAATGAAGTAGCTCTGCAACTCTTCTTCATTTTTCAAGCCTTCACGTTTCATCACTTCTTGAGCCAAGGCGCTCGCTTTCCAACGCGTCTTTGGCGCTTCGTCACCGCCAATATGGATATACGGACCAGGGAATAAAGCAGCAACTTCGGTCATCACATTTTCAAGAAACTGAAAAGTTTGCTCACTCGGGCAATAAATATCATCGATCACACCCCACACTGTGCCGACTTCAAATGGCCCGGGTGTACATGCCAGCTCTGGGTAAGCAGCAATCGCGGCTAAGGAATGGCCTGGCAATTCGATTTCCGGTACCACCATGATGTGCTTGCTCTGCGCATAAGCGACGACGTCTTTGATTTGCTCTTGGGTGTAGAAACCGCCATAAGGCTGACCATCGCCAATGTAGGGATTGAAATTGCGATCCTTAATCGTCTCTTTGCGGAAGCCGCCAACCTGCGTCAATTTCGGATACTGCTTGATCTCGATACGCCATCCTTGATCCTCGGTCAAATGCCAATGGAAGGTGTTCATCTTGTACACCGCCATTTGGTCGAGCAACTTCTTAATGAAATCAACCGAATACATGTGGCGTCCGACATCAAGGTGCAGTCCGCGCCATGCGAAACGTGGTTGATCGAGAATTTCAGTCGAAGTGATCTTGATACGCTCTTGTTTTTGCATAGGAAAGAGTTGCAACAAACTCTGTAACGCGTAAAATTGACCGGTACTATTGCCGCTCAAAACTATGCGCTGCGGTGTGACTTTCAACAGATAAGCTTCATCCTGTGTGTCACGTAATTGATTGATGTCGTCCTTGCCGCCCACCACACTGACAAACACAATTGCATTTTTCTCGCGTGGACTTGGAGTGCCAACTTGTACCGGTACACTCATCCCAGTATTCGTCATCAGGAATTGGCTCAATAAATTGGCATTCACTTGCGACTGCGCGTCGCTGGCATAAATTTTGGTTTTAGTATTGAGCTCAAAACGTCCCGCAGCATTTGTTGCGTACATAGGAAGAGGTATGATGGCATGCGTATTTTTCGCTGCAGCAGATGTAATCACCTGTTTGTTGTGCGCCATCATTGGTTTGATGCCAGTGGCAGCACTCACCAGACCAGCGCTCACAGCACTCGCAGCAAATACACTGCAGACAAACAATCGCAACATAATTTTCCTCTACATGTGAAATCAAGATCATCGAAATGCATATCGCCCGCACCATGCTCCTGAACTATGGCGAAAATTCATCTCAACAGCTGTAAATCATGGAAGACGTGATAAACGAATTACACTAAATTAAATTCAGTAAGCATGGTAACGTATATTCAACTTATAACGAACTGCGTTTTTTCTTTCAACAGTTTAGGTAAAAATCCCTATTGTTTAGCCCCTACGGTAAACAAACTATGCTCAGCAGCGGCCGAGCAAAACGATCGCGCTAATGAAAAAGGCACGTCGACTCTCCAAGTCTTCGTGCCTTCACTATCAGATTCCTAGATGGTCTAAAATTGGCTAGTACCACTATGGCTACCCATACCACCTTGACCACCACGCCCACCACGTTGCCCACCTCGATGTCCCTCGGCATTAGGCTTCCCCTCTTTGGGATGATCGGCAACGCGTAATAATTGCTCATTGAGGAGACCCGCGACCACATCCCGTTGCGTATCATTTAATGCATCGTATAAACCCATCCAAGCCTCGCGCATTTCCTGATTCTCTTGCGCAGTCATAGTATCGTCTTGATTCATCAATACAACCAGGTCACGCAGCTCCGGTGCTTTTTCTTTTAGACGTTTTTTTAAGCTCTGCTGAATCTGTGCGCGACGTTCATCGCGTACACGTGTAATTGACTTGGTCTTGTTCTCGACTTGTAACCACAGCGCTTGTTGATTTGCCGTCAAATTAGCTGACAGTTTCATTTCACTCAAGATCGGTACGACATCTTGCAAACGAAAATCTTGCAGATCGATTGCCTGTACTTGGCTACTACAGAAAGCAGCAAGAGCCAAACCTATGCTGAGGACGATGCGACGGGGACCACCGCCAATGATTAAACGCTGTGACATACAAATCCTTAAAAAAATCAAACAGCTCCGATCTTACCTTAAGCCTTTGTTGATTAGCCCACCGCCGTTTCTCGCTTAATCTGACTAGATCAAATTTGATACAGTAAGAAACAAAGTACAGGATGTTGCTAAGCGATTGAATTTCTTGGGAAATCTGTGGCCTTAAGATGAAACTCCATGATTTTTCGACTGTCAACAAAGAAATCGACATACAATTCTTTACAATTTTTTGCTTCAATTCACATTAAACAGAGCCGCCATGAAAGAGAACTGTCTTATGCAAAATCGTCGCCAATTTCTCAAGCCACTATTACAACTTGCCGTGTGTGGAATTACTGCTAGTAGCAGCATTTCATTTGCTGCTGACAAGCCTAACTTCACATTGGTTGTCCACGGCGGTGCCGGTGTCATTAGCCGGCAGACGATTTCGCCTGAAGTGGAAGCTAAATATCGTGCCGCGATTGACCGTGCCTTAGTCAAAGGACATGCCATCTTAGCTAAAGGTGGCACCAGTACTGAAGCAGTCGTTGCTGTCATCAAAGAGTTTGAAGATGATCCTCTATTTAATGCAGGTAAAGGTGCAGTGTTCACCAATGAAGGGCGAAATGAACTCGATGCATCGATTATGGATGGTAAGACTGGCCTCGCTGGCGCTGTTGCTGGTGTCACCACCATTAAAAATCCCATCACTGCAGCACGCGCGGTGATGGAAAAAACTAAACACGTAATGTTGATCGGTAAAGGTGCTGAAAAATTCGCGGCTGATCAAAAATTGGAATTGGTCGATCCTTCTTATTTCTATACCCAATGGCGTTGGGAGCAACTACAACGCGCCAAAGAAAAGCAAAAAATCGAACTCGATCACAACGGTAAAAATCCACAGGCTGGATTAAGCATAGAGCAACAACAAAAGCAGGTCGATCAAAACGTTCCGTACTGGCAGACTGATTATAAATACGGCACGGTTGGTGCAGTGGCGCTCGATCAAGATGGCAACCTGGCCGCAGGTACCTCGACTGGTGGTCTCACCAATAAAATGTATGGCCGCGTCGGCGACGCTCCTATCATTGGCGCTGGCACTTACGCCGATAACGCCAGCGCGGCAATCTCTTGCACGGGTACTGGTGAATTTTTCATTCGCGGTGCAATCGCCTTTGATATCACAGCCCGCATGAAGTACAGCAAGTTGTCGCTTTCCGATGCGGTCGATCAAACCATACAAAATGCTTTAGAAGCCAAGAGCGGTGACGGTGGCCTAATCGCGCTCGATCGCCAAGGCAATATCAAATTTGGATTCAACACTGAGGGAATGTATCGCGGCTATATCAAAAGTGATGGCAAACCAGTCTCTATGATTTTCAAAGATTAAACTTCCGCATCAAGCCGACGCATGGTTTATTGCAGCGCCATGCGTCAGCTCCCCCTCTCAACTCATTGATTAGCGAACCAACATCAAAGCACTAAAGCCTTGCTGTTCAAACATGGATATTTCGCTAACTTGAACGCTTTTGTTGCGAAAAGTCAAAAAGCCCTTTCAGCCACTTGAAAAGCAGCTTCAATTTCTTTCCATTCAACAACAAACATCGTATGCTTGGGAGTCCACTTCTTATTCGACTTTTTCTAATAGCTCCCACCTATGCTGTCGAAGTTAAAACGCCAAGCGAATATCATCGTTCCTGTCTGTATTCTACTGTCGGGTGTCCTGATTTCGGCGACCACCGCCTTATGGCGATATCAAGTCACCAAGCAAAACGCTGAGCAAGAATACCTACGGTCTAAAGAACATATCATCAACGAAATAAAACAGCGCTTTAATCTGCCGCTCTATGGCATGGTCGGTATGAAAGCGCAATTTCAAGTTAACCCGAATTTAACGCGAAAAGATTTCCGTACCGCGGTCAATAGCCGAGATCTGGCGAGCGAATTTCCAGGACTACGTGGTTTCAGTTTGGTACAGCGAGTGGC
>CALKVB010000194.1 GCA_937996605.1 uncultured Oxalobacteraceae bacterium
TCAAATTCATCCCTCCCCATTTTTCTGCAGAGCCGTTACAATGCGCCGTATCTAGTTTGCGAAAAGACTTTACGATGACGAAACGCCGCCAATTTCTCAAACAATCCTTGTTATTGACTGCTAGCGGTTTATTTCTCGGTACCCGTAGTCAACCCGTTTTTGCGCAGCAAACCGAGGATAAAGCAAGCAAACTCAAACCACCACCTGACCTCTTCGATGCGCAAGCCCTAGATATCGATTTTTGGTTGAAACCACGAACCCTCGATTTAGTACGCCCTGCCAGTGGCGAACGCTTGAAAGTCTTGTATTGGAAAGATGGTGAAGTGATCGATTCTGCCTACCAACAGTGCTGCGAAATTCTACGCGATGTGCATGGTAAAAAAACTGCAGCGATCGATCCTAAACTCCTTGAAACGCTCTGGGCCACCCAAGCCTTCATCGCCCAGTTTGGCATGACCAAGCCTTTGGAAATTTTATCCGGTTACCGCACTCCTGAATCGAATCAGCGATTACGCGAAGAGGGAATACCGGCTGCCCGCAAATCATTGCATATGGATGGCAAGGCGGCGGATATCCGTATCGCCCATTTGCATGAAGAAGTGTTGGGAGAGCTAGTACAAAGTTTTAGACAGGGCGGTGTCGGTTTTTATTTCCGTGCCAGCCGACAAGGGGGCTGGATTCATACCGACACGGGTCTAAAAAGAAGCTGGCAAGGTTAATCTGATTGGCTAGCAAACATAGCTTAACGTTTCTTGCGACTGCGATCGGCTGATTCGCGCAAAATCGTAAAATTCCAGTCATGCTCATTGGTCTTACCATCGACCACCGTAGTGATACGGAACATATCAGGCTCGGCCTTCAAGCGCTGGCCTGTGGCTGGCACTTTGATCTCCAAATCATTTCTGTCATACACATCTAACTCAACCACAGAACCATCAATTGCCGCCGGCGACAACAATGAGGCAATTGTTTTAGGCGTAAATTCCAACATATAAACCGGCATCGCGAAGGCACTCATGGTGTCACTCCTTGTGAGGGTTAGAGCGAATAGGAATTCTGATTCTACTCGCGCTTGTTGGAATATAGCAATTATTTTAGCAATCTTAAAGAAACAACAAGGGCGACAAAACCACAGTAGTTTCGTCGCCCTTAGCTTTTTTACATTTCCCTACTCTTCAGGTTCATGCAAGTGCAGTGCCGCTCATTAATTCGCGTATTGCCTTACCTTAGGAAGTACCTATTGCTGTGCTTTTACCCAAGCCTTAATGCGTGTTTCCAATACGTCCAAAGGCAAGGCACCAGCCCCGAGTACTTCGTCATGATAGCCTTTCAAGCTGAACTTGGC
>CALKVB010000195.1 GCA_937996605.1 uncultured Oxalobacteraceae bacterium
TGACAGAGGTGCATGATAGTGTCGATGTTGGCAACCTTGCTGAGAAAATCATTGCGCAACTATCGCAGCCCTTCCTTATTTCTGGTGTTGAATCATACGTGTCGGGTAGTATTGGAATCGCGCTTTATCCCGATGATGCGCAAACGGTAATTGAATTGACTCAACATGCCGATCAAGCCATGTATTCGGCGAAAGAAAGTGGACGTCAATGCTTCCGCTTCTTCACAAAAACTATGCAAGAAGACGCGACCCAGCGTATGCGTCTCGCCAATGATCTTCGTCACGCTCTTAAGTTGAATCAACTTCTGGTGTACTACCAACCTATCGTTGATCTCAAGAATGGCGAAGTTTACAAAGCAGAAGCTCTGGTGCGCTGGCAACATCCAGAATTAGGATTTATTTCACCCGCCAATTTTATCCCTATCGCTGAAGACACGGGCACCATACACCAAATCGGCGATTGGGTATTTTCGCAAGCGGCTGCGCAGGCAAAAATTTGTCAGACTGTAACCAAGAGAAAGTTCCAAATCAGCGTCAACAAGTCTCCGGTGCAGTTTTTGGGCGAGCGCGGCGATCAACATTTGTGGTTAGACCAGATCAACAAAGCGGGAATTGAAGGAGACGATATTGTCATTGAAATTACCGAAGGTATTTTGGTGAACAACGATATTCGTGTGACACAAAGTTTGATGCAATATCGCGATGCGAAAGTCCAAGTAGCGATCGATGATTTTGGAACCGGTTACTCCTCCTTATCTTATTTGAAGAAGTTCGATGTGGACTATCTCAAAATCGATCAGTCTTTTACCCGCAGCCTAAGTTTACATTCCTCTGAATTTGCGCTTTGCGAGGCGATTATCGTGATGGCACATAAGTTAGGAATACAAGTGATCGCAGAAGGTGTTGAAACCGAAGAGCAACATCAAATCTTGAAGGAAATGGGATGCGATTTTGGGCAAGGCTATTTGTTCGCCAGACCTTTACCCGCAGATCAGTTCCTCAGATTCATTCAACCGCATGACGTTGATTCACAATCTGCAAGAGAGTCAATTAATGGCGATGTAGTATGAAATCTCGGCGACCAAGTAATTCTTCTTCAAAAATCGATACTTGATTGATTCCCAATGGCTCCAGCATAAGATCGTATTGGTGTTCGCTGTTAGGCGTATCGAAGCGCAAATTTCGATAATAGTAAACACGTCAAATTGAATTGATGGAGCCCTTGTTTCAAAATCTCGACGATCAGCATTTTGATCACTTCTGGCTGTCCGCTGTCTTCGAAATAGATGAAATAGAGCGATGAGAAATGGTCATTGGACAGGCTTGCTGGCGATGCCGACGCACATTATTTTTCATCATCCGAAGCCGAAATCGTATCGGCACTCCATTCCATGATGTCGCCAGGCTGACAATTCAAGCGCTCGCAAATCTTTTCTAGAGTGTTAAAACGTATGCCTTTTACTTTGCCCGATTTGAGCAACGACAGGTTTTGTTCAGTGATGCCTACGTAAAGCGCCAAGTCTTTAGATTTGATCTTACGCTTGGCAAGCATGACATCAAGATTAATGATAATGCTCATTAAATAAAGCCCTCATTTTCTTCAGCTAATCGACGTCCTTCGTGCATCATGTTGATGAGTAAATAGAACAAACAAGAGATAAAGAGGAGCATGAATACTTCAGTATTAATGGAGAACTTTATCGGTCGATCCGAACCGTCAGTAAACATGCGTAATACCAAGGTTCTTAAAGGGGCTTCCAAGAGGTTGTAGCAGATCCCCAGTAGCGTTGCGCCAGTAAAGCTGCGCAGAGCACGGATGTTGTTGAGTGAGAAAATGTTGGCCGTTTCTAGGTCTTTTAACATAAACCATAAGTGCCATAAGCCATAACTCATGATCAAAAGAGAGGGGCACCCAATGGCTGCTCCTAACAATTTTTGTGAGCCAGTTAACTGCTGTAATTCCAAGTAGCTGAGTCCTTCTGGGGTAAATCGCATCTTGATGTCGAAGAACGCGGAGAAATCGCCAGTCCACGCCAAGATAAAAAACATGCTTTGTAATATGAAGAAAAGTACCAGCCCAAGGCGAATTAGCCTAGATTGAGTTGTAATAGTCATAAATTCTCGTTAAATTTTCATAAATTATCGTTTGACAGTAATTTATTCTTGTTGCATACTGAATTATATTCTATAAAGAAGGAGTGCAATGTGAATAAAAATAGCTGTTTTTTACGTGGTGTAAGTTTGATATCAACGAGTTTTCTTTGTATGAGTTTGTTGGGCTGCAGTAGTTTTCAAGTGAGTGAGAAAAATTTCTTGAAACCGGACGTAGTGAGTGGATTTAAGGCGGAGAAAAAATTTGATGGGCAGAGCTTACGAAACGTCTTGCCAAGGGCTCAGTTGCAAGAATTGAGTTTGACGACGCCAGAACAAGTCGAATTAAAGGGACTTAGCGCTTTGCAAGAAAATTTGACAACCAGTGTCTTGTACTTTGGTGGCAATATGTTTCATATCGATGATGCGGCCTCTTCTGTAGTGGAAAAAATCGGAACTTGCCCCAGCAACGTGAGTATATATGACTATCGTGGGTATGGCCGAAGCAAAGGTGAGCCAACGATAGAAAACATGAAGCAAGATGCACTTCGCATTTACGATCAGGTACGCGCCAGGACTCAAGGTAAATTATTAGTACACGGGCATTCGTTAGGCAGTTTTATGGCCGCCTATGTAGCGCAACAACGCGCCGTCGATGGTGTGATATTGGAATCAACTGCAAGCAATGCTCTGGACTGGGCGAATAGATCGGAAGAGCGTCGT
>CALKVB010000196.1 GCA_937996605.1 uncultured Oxalobacteraceae bacterium
GATCTACACAGGCGAAGACACTCTTTCCCTACACGACGCTCTTCCGATCTAGTTAGATGAACGCGGTTTTATCGCTGTGGATGGTGATTGCAAAACTAATTTGCCGAACGTATGGGCAGTTGGTGACGTGGTTCGCGGCCCGATGTTGGCACATAAGGCGGAAGAAGAGGGCGTTGCGGTTGCGGAGCGTATCGCTGGTCAACACGGTCACGTTAACTTCGGCACGATTCCATGGGTTATCTACACATCACCTGAGATCGCTTGGGTAGGCCGTACCGAGCAACAATTGAAAGCAGATGGTGTTGCTTTCAAAGCTGGTACTTTCCCATTTATGGCAAACGGTCGTGCACGTGCATTGGGTGATACCTCAGGCATGGTGAAGTTCTTGGCTGATGCTACAACGGACGAAATTTTAGGTGTTCATATCGTTGGACCAATGGCATCTGAATTGATCTCTGAGGCTGTGGTAGCGATGGAATTCCGCGCGTCTTCAGAAGATATCGCACGTATTTGCCATGCACATCCATCCTTGTCGGAAGCAACCAAAGAAGCAGCTTTGGCAGTTGATAAACGTTCCTTGAATTTCTAATTCAAGTACATCGTTCGTTTGGTTGAAATTGAACCAAACCAATGCGCCATAGTTAGTAGCTCAATCGGGTGAGTGTCTAATGCACTCACCCAACAAAAAGTAAGCTCGGTTTCAGTGTCTGTGTGGGTACTTGTTTCAGTGCCAGCCTCAATGAAATCCACCATACCTCCTATCTCGAATCCATGAACGTCCAAGAGTTCTATCAAGAAGCAATTAATCAACGAGGATTCCAGGTTGATGCCGCCCAAAAACGCGCCGTTGATCGCTTGCAGCAAGCCTACGAAGATTGGGTTGAATTCAAATCGAAGCGTTCAAATCGACTAGTGCGTTTATTAAGTCGTCCCGAGGTGCCGCGCGGTGTTTATATGTGGGGTGGTGTTGGACGTGGTAAATCGTTTTTGATGGATAGTTTCTACTCCGTCGTTCCAGTAGTGCGTAAAACACGCCTACACTTTCATGAATTCATGCGTGCAGTTCATCGAGAATTGGATGAACTCAAAGGCGTTGCCGATCCGCTCAATGAAGTGGCGGCGCGTATCGCTAAGAAGTACCGCCTGATTTGTTTTGACGAGTTTCATGTGTCTGATGTGGCCGATGCGATGTTGCTGTACAACTTGATGAAAGCACTGTTCGACAATGGTGTGTCATTTATTATGACATCCAATTATGAGCCAGATACGCTCTACCCAGATGGCTTACACCGCGATCGCATGCTTCCCACCATTGCGCTATTGAAGGAAAAACTCGATGTACTTAATGTCGATTCCGGCAACGATTATCGTAAGCGTGCTTTAGAGCAAGTGGAAGCGTATTTGACACCTCTCAGTGCCGCAACGGATGAAGCGTTGCGTAAAGCATTCTTGAAAATTGCTGAGACCAAGGACGAAGATCCGCATGTGGATATTGAAGGTCGTCGCTTAAAAGCGCTACGTCGTGCAGGAACGACCATTTGGTTTGATTTTCATACGCTGTGTGGTGGCCCACGTTCACAGAATGATTACTTGGAGATTGCGAGCCGTTTTCATACTGTGATTTTGTCGGCAATTCCTCGTATGTCTGCTGGCATGTCTTCGGAGGCACGCCGATTTACTTGGCTCATTGATGTGTTTTACGACAATAAGGTCAAACTTATCATGTCAGCAGAAGTGATTCCTGAGGAGCTGTATACCCAAGGTACACTATCAAACGAATTCCACCGAACAGTGTCCAGAATTATTGAAATGCAGTCAGAAGACTACATGCGCGCTGATCAAAGAGAAATCGTAAGTTTGCTTGACCATAGCAATGATTAATATGACGAAAGCGTTTTCTCTTCTGCGCAGAGTATGCCAAGCTTCGTTGGCGTGTCTCTTATTTTTATCGATGAGCGCTTATGCGCTGGAATCAATTGCTGACCGTTCGAGCAAGTTGGAAAAAGCGGTGGTGGCGTTTCATCAGTCCTATCCCACCCGCAGCATAGACTCAGTTGCGCGCGCGGAGTTGGCGATTGCAGAGGCTGAAAAATTGCAAACGAGTATACAAAGTTTGAGCACAGAGTCGGAAAGTGCCTGTTATGAGCGTTTCTTAGTCAACGCGTGTATCGATGATGTTCGCCATTTGCGTCGTAAATTACAAGATCTGGTGCGGCGCGTGAGTTTTGAGGCGAAAGCTTATTTGCGTCAACAACGGGGTCCGAAGATTCCGAAAGATTCTGCCGCACCTGTCAGCGAAAGTTCATAGGCGTTGATGTCGAAATGATGTTACCTAGGCTTTAAGTCTCGACAATCTATCTAGTGCTGCGTCAAGCGTCGCGCGCTGTTTCGCGAAACAAAATCTAATTAATTTGTTTTCTTGCTGATGCTTGTAAAACGCAGAGACAGGAATTGCAGCAACACCAATCTCACGCGTCAGCCACGTTGCAAAGTCCAATTCATTCATATCTGAAACCGTCGAATAGTCTACACATTGAAAGTAACTTCCTGCTACTTCGAGCAATTGGAAGGGCGTTTGTTGTAAACCGGCTCGGAAGTAGTCACGTTTCTCTTGGTAAAAATTTGACAACTGTAGATGGTGATCGGGTGTTTGCATGAATTGGGAGATCCCAATTTGCATAGGTGTGTTGACAGTAAATACATTAAATTGATGTACTTTGCGGAATTCAAGCATGAGCGCACTTGGCGCAAGAACGTAGCCTACTTTCCAACCTGTCACGTGATAAGTCTTGCCGAAACTCGAGACGATGAAACTGCGCTGTGACAATTCTTGATGCGCCGCCAATGAACGATGCGTTTGCCCATCAAACACCATGTGTTCATACACTTCATCGCTGATGACAATGATGTTAGTACCTTCCACCACTTGCTCCAATTGGTTGAGATCGTTTTTGCTTAATACACTACCACTG
>CALKVB010000197.1 GCA_937996605.1 uncultured Oxalobacteraceae bacterium
GGCGAAGACACTCTTTCCCTACACGACGCTCTTCCGATCTTGCTGGCACGATAATTGGCTCTGGCACGGTATCGAATAAAGACCCGAAAAAGGGTTATAGCTGTATCGCTGAAAAACGGGCCTTAGAGATGATCGCCAATGAAGGGCAAGCCATCACTGAGTTTATGAAATTTGGCGACAAAATTCGGATCGAAATGCTCGACAAGAATGGAAAGTCTATCTTTGGCGCTATCGAGCAAAGCGTGGTGGAATATAGCGCGAACTAAAAAGCTTGGTTTTTGAGTTTTTTTTCAGTAAAAACGATGTAGGCATAGATAAATCTTCAGTGAGTCTATATACTTGTTGCGGTATATCGATCGAGTTAAAGTCTCTTACTGCCATATAAAGAACTAAGTGGTCACAAGAGACTTTTGAACAAGGATGTTCGCATGAACCTACATCAATTGCGCTTCGTGCGTGAAGCCGTCAGACAAAATTTCAATCTTACTGAAGCAGCGAAGGCGCTCTTTACCTCCCAACCCGGTGTGTCAAAGGCGATTATTGAGCTCGAAGAAGAATTGGGTATCGATATTTTCGCTCGTCATGGTAAGCGTATTCGCGGCCTCACTGAGCCCGGCCGAGCGGTACTGAAATCTGTCGAAATGATTATGCAAGAAATCGATGGTTTGAAACGTATCGGTAAAGAATTTGCAGCCCAAGATAGTGGTAGTTTTACGATCGCCACGACGCATACGCAAGCGCGCTATGCTTTGCCGAAGATCGTGCAAGCTTTCATGCAAAAATACCCGAAAGTGCGTTTGTCGCTCTTGCAGGGAAGTCCTAAGCAAATTGCCGAAATGGTGATGCGGGATCAGGCTGATCTAGCCATTGCGACCGAGGCGATTACCAATGTGGATGGTCTGGTATCTATGCCTTGCTATCAATGGGAGCATGTGGTGGTTGTGCCTGCTGATCATGCGCTGCTCAGATCAAAGTCCTTATCTCTCGAAGAAATCGCGAAATTTCCGTTGATTACCTATGATGCTGCGTTTGCCGGTCGCAGTAAGATTGATCATGCTTTTGAAGTAAAACACCTTAAGCCAGATGTTTTGCTAGAAGCGATTGATGCTGACGTGATTAAGACTTATGTCGAACTTGGAATGGGCGTTGGCATCATTGCAGGCATGGCGTTTGATGCCGAGCGTGATACTAACTTGCGAGCCATTCCTGCGGGACATTTGTTTGGTATGAATGTATCCCGAGTCGCGGTTCGTCAAGGTGCTTATCTGCGTAGCTACATGTACTCGTTTATCGAGCAATTGTCGCCTACGATGAATCGAAAACTGATCGATCAGGTCATGCAAGGCGGTAAAGATAATTATGATTTGTAAGCACCGACGAACGTGCTTGCCAATGATCAAATGTTTATTTAAGAAAGAACAGCATGTCCGATAATGTATTAGCCCAGTACTATGCGCAGGTCGCGGAAACCTACGAAGATAAATATCTTGAGCCCGATCTCGACGAAGATGCTGAGGCCGCCGCCGAACACGTCAGCGAAGCTTTGGCGAATCACAAAGTGCTAGAGCTGGGTTGTGGAACTGGGTTTTGGACCGAGTTTATTGCCGAAACGGCAGAATCTGTTTTAGCGACAGACATTAATGACGTCATGTTGGAAATCGCGCAGGAGCGTGAGTACGCTTTAGAAAATGTCGAATTTTGTCAAGCTGACTGGTTGGACTTAAAGTTGCCAGAAGGGCGTCAATTTTCTGCCTGCTTCGCCGCTGGGATGTGGCCCCATGTGAAACGCGAAGACTACGCAAAGGTATTCAAAAATATTAAGGCCGCCATTGGTTCGGGCGGATTTTTAGTACTAATTGGTGACAATTATGTTGAAGACTTCACTCCACCAACAGCGAGAACAGATGCTGAGGGAAATACCTATCAACGTCGTGAATTACCCGATGGAAGTTTAGTCGAGGTACTCAAGAATTTTCCGACTGATAGTTTTTTGAAGAAAAAATTTGCAACCGTGGCGCGTGATATTCGTTTGAGTCGAAATGAGTTTTTCTGGATGTTGACTTGCGTATTAAAGTAATGAGGAAGAAATGGATTTGTTAGCGTGTGCGGAAAAGATTCGCCTTAAACTGGGCCAAGATAGTAGCTTGAATGCCGTCTTAAAGTTCGATTGCGGTAGTGATGGCGTGATTGTGGTCGATGCAGTGCAACGCCCCCATGTGGTCGATCACGCAGATCGAGAAGCAGATTGCACGGTCAGTTTGTCCTTATCCGATCTGGCTAAATTACTCGACGGTGAACTCAATCCCGTCATGGGCTTCATGTCTGGTCAATTAAAACTCGCGGGCGATATGAGTATCGCGATGCGTTTGCAAAAAGTAGTTTAGTTTTTCTTTGAATGTAGTACTAGCTTCAAGAACTAATTCTCTTAGTGTGTCAATGAAGACCTATTCGGTAACCTTGGTAAAGCAAGGCTGGCGATTTGAAGTGCGCGCAGGCCAAAGCATTTTACTTGCAGCTCAAGCGGCGGGCATTCGCATCAATAGTTCATGTCGTAACGGAAGTTGCCGAACTTGTTTTTGTCAATTGCAGCAGGGAGCGGTGCACCACCTGATTGAATGGCCTAGCCTGAGCAGTGAGGAAAAGGAAGATGGTTATATTCTTCCATGTGTTGCTGCTGCTGATTCAGATGTCTCCATCCTCACTGATTACGCGTTCAAAATCTAGATCCCCGCTTATCATTTATGGTGCGATAGGTTTGCAAGCGTTTTTGAGGCCAGTGTGCTGACTCCAGCACGCACTAGCTTCTTTGCTCGCCTGCGGTAGCCCGTGTTCATCGAGATTGACGACCTGTGTATCCCACGCTTGTACCGCATGCGCATTCAAATGCAAGCGCAATGCCCAACCGCGTGCTTGAGCTGGATTGTCCATTAAATCAATCATGAAATTTCCTAGACTGTAAATAATCGGTT
>CALKVB010000198.1 GCA_937996605.1 uncultured Oxalobacteraceae bacterium
GTGATAGTGTTGAAACTTGCCAAGTCAACGCGAATATCTGTCCCCAGCTACCAAAATTAGAGAGCAAATTTGCCGACCATAGCGCCCGTATGCGCGGTTGATATAGGCATGCCACTAGTGATTGCGAATGTGCCATAAGTTTAAGTCTTGATACATAGACGAGGTGGCTAGTCTATTGAGTGCCCGAAGATGGCGTCAATCTTGATTCCAGCAATCAAGTTAAATATATAATTGCCACATGAAAACCGAAATCACAGCGACAGAGGCAGCGAAGTTATTGGGCGTAAGTATGGCAACGCTATATTCCTATGTCAGCCGAGGTTTGCTGTCGTCTCATCAAAGGCCTCAAACTCGAAAAAAACTGTACGATCTCGAAGAAGTATTGCGCTTGGCTGCTCGACGTGGTGATGCCAAACATGGTGGCCATCAAGTAGGATCTGCAGTGAATTGGGGTTTGCCATTATTAGAGACGAGTATCTCGCACATCGTTAATGGCAAATTATTCTATCGAGGCATGGAGGTGTGCAAACTCGCCGACACATGGAGCTTGGAACAAGTTGCATGCTTGCTGTGGGATGACCAACAAGACGACTATTTTTTGAATAGTCCCATGCAAGCGCATTTCCCCTCTTCTGTTGATGCAGATTTACCATTGCTTTCTCGTGCGCTGGTGGCGCTAGCGAGCTTAACTTCGACGAGCAATGACAATTCCAAGCTACATTCATCTACCGACTTTGAGCATGCAGCGTGCTTGATGCGCCAGTTGACTGCGGTATTGTTGTCACGCGAATTGTCCAGCGCGCCTTTGCATGAACAACTCGCGCACACTTGGAAATGCGATAACGTAGAAACTGATTTAATCCGGCGAATTTTAGTGCTGTTGGCAGATCATGAACTCAACGCATCGAGCTTTGCGGTGAGATGCGTGGCTTCGACTGGTGCCAGCGATGAGAGCGCATTATGCGCCGGGATTGCCGCCTATTCAGGTGACAAGCATGGCGGTGGTAGCCTTATTGTGAGACAGTATTTGGATGGATGTGAAAATCACAACAACCTCGAACATTATGCAGCTGATTTTTTTACACGACGCGATCCCTTGATGTGTGGCTTTGGACATGTTTTGTATCCAAAGGGCGATCCTCGCGCTTCATATCTGCTCGCTTATTTAAAATCTTTCGCCGCCAAAAATGCGAGATTGCAACGAGGTTTGATAGCATGTGAATACGCAGCCGAGCGTCTACATGCGCGACCTAACATGGATTGTTTGTTGGCATTGATCACTTGGGCATTTTTGTGGCCAATCTGCGCACCAAAGATTTTGTTTATCGTCGCACGAAGCTCGGCTTGGTTGGCGCACGCACACGAGCAACGCGCTTCGGCGCAGTTGATTCGACCCCGTGCGCGTTATGTCGGAAGATATCGCGATAATCAAGAATGAAATTGAGGAGTAAATCATGGAAATGAAACGCATCAATGCAGGTAAATTGCGTGCAATTGGTTATGACGCTAAAGAACGGGCATTGCGTGTTGAGTTTGATGATGGCACTGCAATTGATTATGCGGGTGTGGGTAATGAAACCTGGCGCCGATTTTCTTCGGCATCGTCGAGTGCGATGTGGAGCTTTTATCGCGATAATATCGAAGAAGAATTCCATGGCAAACGCGGCCGTGCCGGTACTAACGCTGCGAGCAGTCGGGCTGCGTTGGAAGATTTGTTCAGGGCAGCTTCGAGTGATGAATCTTAAGAAGCCTGCTGCTGTTAAATATACTAAGATCTTGTCCTTGATTTTTGCTTTTCTATCGTCCATAGTAAAAACGAAGGCGCTTATTATCGATGGGCGTTTTCGTGATTACATTCGCTTCGCCCCTACCCTAAGAAGTGAATGAGTTGTCGCCAGCTAAGGCGCATTGTTCTCTAAACCTACAATCCAATTACCGTACTTTCGGCGTTTTCGCACTTCGTTTTTTGCTTACTGATCTGCTATTCACTTGCTTCTTTAATTGGCGGTGAGCGCTTCTCTTACACCGCATGATGTAGTTGTTCTTCTCATTAATGATTGTTTTGATTGTTTTTGATTGATTTTGATTGCTATAGGAGCTCGCTATGGAAAACATCTCTACCGCAAACACAGGCAAGGGTGGCGCACCCGCTGAGCCTATGATGGAAATGAATATGACACCGATGATCGATGTGATGTTGGTGTTGCTCATTATGTTCATCATGACCCTGCCTATCGCGCAAGAAGCCGTCAATTTAAATATGGCTGGCGCTGATTGTGCCATCGTCTCCTGCAATGTCGATAAACCCGTGAAAGTCGATATCGATTTTGATGGCACGGTATCGTGGAACGGCCAAGTCATCGATCGCAATACCTTGGAATACCGCTTCCAACAAGTTGGCAAGCTCGATAAGCAACCCGATGTTCAATTATTGGCGAATCGCTTAACCTTGTACAAGAACGTAGCAGCGGTGATGGTGGCTGCGCAAAGCCGCGGTGTGAAATCGATGGGTTTAATTGGTAGTGAACGATTTATGTAAGGGGTTGAACGTTATAATTTGAATGATAGAACTTGAGTGCAAAAACAAGAGCGTAAGAGCGTGCCTCAGGTTTCAATCTAAATCTACGTAGAAATTTGTTGAGAATCCAAGGTGCCGAGTTTGATGCGATTGCATGCATTAATCTCGGCATCGTTTTTTTCAGCGCCTGAACATTTTGGCGTGACGTGCTATGATCTTCTGTCGACTATCGTCAACCGCGATGCACGCCATTTCTACATAGCGATCGCGCTTTATCGAATCCGTTTATTCAGGGGATAACATGCCGCAACTTAAAATTTCTTATTTCGATGTGCACGGTGGCCGTGCCGAACCAGCTCGTTTAGCTTTGGCGATTGGCGGTATCAGTTTCGAAGACCATCGTTTTACTTTTCCAGAATTTGCCGAAGTTCGCAAATCTACACCGTTCGGGCAAGTGCCAACTTTGACGGTAGATGGTGTACAAGTGACACAATGCGACGCGATTATTCGTTACGCAGGCAAATTGGCAGGTTTGTATCCAACCGATGCTTACCAAGCTTTGTTGTGTGATGAAGTGATGTTTGTGGTGGAAGAAGCGAGCATGCGTATGGGCCCGACTTATCGTATGACAGGTGAAGAACAGAAAGCCGCACGTTTGGCTTTGGTGAATGGTTCAATTCCTGTGTATTTACGTTGGTTAGAACAGCAGTTGAAAGCGCATGGCGGTGAATATTTTGCGGATGGTCGTTTGACTGTCGCTGATCTCAAAGTGTTTATCGACGTACGCACCTTGAATTCTGGCCGTTTAGATCATGTGCCAACCGATTTGGTTGAACAAGTGGCACCTGCTTTAAATGCCCATATGAAACGTGTCGCTGAACATCCTGCTGTCGTGGCTTACTACGCGAAGTTTGCTGCTTAGTTTCATTTGCTTGAATAAAAAAAGAGGCAGTGCAGTGAGATATCCTCGCCGCACTGCCTCTTTGTATTGGTACTTGAAACTATCAACGAGCAAGTATCAAGTTTCAGACTCCTAGTACTGCAAGCAAATTACATCGTTGGATAATCCGTGTAGCCTTTTTCGCCTGGTGTGTAGAAAGTGCTGGCGTCTGGCGCATTCAAGGCTGCGCCTGCTTTCAAACGCGCAGGCAAATCTGGGTTAGCCAAGAAGCCCGTACCGAACGCCACGGCGTCA
>CALKVB010000199.1 GCA_937996605.1 uncultured Oxalobacteraceae bacterium
AAACGGATGAAGTCGGCTTTTTGACGTTCGATTTGTTCTTCTGCATACGCGCGCGCTTTGGCTTGCACTTCAGCGACAGGTAAATTCTTGCCGTGCAGTTTTTCGATTTGGATTTCGATCGGCATACCGTGGCAATCCCAACCAGGCACGTAAGGCGCATCAAAGCCACCCAAGGTGCGCGCTTTGATGATCATGTCTTTCAAGATTTTGTTGACTGCGTGACCGATGTGGATGTCACCATTCGCATACGGAGGACCATCATGCAAGATGAATGTTGGGCGACCTTTGGCTGCTTTGCGTACGCGTTCGTAAATTTTCTTTTCTTGCCAGTTCTTCACCCATTGTGGCTCGCGCTTAGCGAGATCGCCGCGCATAGGAAATGGGGTTTCCGTCATGTTGACAGGGTATTTGCTAGCTGGTTTTGCTGCTTCTTTTTTTGCTTGCTTATCGTTAGACATAGTCGTTTCGCTTCAATTTGAAATCTAAAATCGGTATAAAAATGTTGGATGGGAGAGGACGCTAGGCGTCCTTCAAATTCGGTCTGTAGCGGAGCCGTTGCGTTGCTTGAAATAGCTACGCGCTTGATCGGCGTCGCGGTTGATCGCGGCAGTTAAGGTCGGTAAGTCGACATACTTTTCTTCGTCGCGCAACTTCTGTAAAAACTCGACGTGGATGATCTTGCCGTAGGCATCAACCGTTTGATCAAGTATATGCGTCTCGAGTAAAACGCGACCGCTATCGTCGACGGTAGGACGTACACCCATGCTAGCGACGGCAGGTAAAGGCTGATCGCTCAAGCCATGTACTTGCACCACAAAGATCCCCATCACAGCAGGCTTGTGGTGGGCAATGCGTAAGTTCAAGGTGGGGAAGCCCAAAGTGCGACCGAGTTTTTGGCCATGGATCACATGACCGGAAATCTGATACGGGCGACCGAGGAGTTCTTCTACATGCTCGAAGTTGCCAGCGTCTAAAGCAGCACGCACTGCCGATGAGGATACGCGCACACCTTGCTTGGCGACGGTTTCCATTGCTTGCACTTCAAAGCCGTAACGCTTGCCTGCTTCGATCAACGTGTAGATGTCGCCCGCACGCTTGGCACCGAAGCGAAAATCGTCACCGACCATCACCCATTTCACATGCATGCCATCAACCAAAATTTGTTTGATAAAAGCCTCGGGGCTTAAAGCTGCAAATTGCGCATTGAAATGCTCGACGATGACGCGGTCAACGCCAGCACGATCCAATGCCGATAAATTGTCGCGCAGGTTAGCGATGCGGCTCGGTGCTTTCGAGAGGTCACCCATCAGTTGCGCGAAAAAAGCGCGTGGATGCGGTTCAAAACTCATCACGGCGGCGTCGATGCCAAGTCGAGTGGCAGCCGTGCGCAACTCGGACAGCAAAGCTTGATGCCCTAGATGTACGCCATCAAAATTGCCTATCGCCAGAGCGCAAGGCGCACGTGAGGCAGCATTGGGTAGACCGCGAAAAACCTTCATACCATCTTGTTCTTTATAAAATTCAAGGTCATCGAAAATTGCGACGTACACGTCTTTACGGTCTCTTTGCATCACGCGCTTTCATCATGCATTTCCATCACACATTCACGCCACTGATTTGCGTTGCCGATGTGCATCATGCCTACTTTCCTGACCGTACTTTTCATTGCTGCAATTTCTGCGCTTGGGTTGGGGTAACCCCCTGTATATCGCTAACGCAGAAAACGTCTAAGGCAAAAACCTTTGATTATAAAGGCTTTTCACTCTGTATTCACTCTGTAATTGACCGTTTTTGCGCCGCAAAATGTGGATGTTTGGTGGCGACTTCAGACAGTTGGCTTAAGATTCTATGCTCATGCGTGCATTTTTCTTAATTTTGGGCGAAGTTGCTTACTTTTGCTGGGATTTAAGGCTTTTCTTCCATTCTTTCAGCAAATTCCTTAAAGCTTCAGGTTTGTTCATTGATGGTGCAAATCCAGCTTGGTTTTTGCTGTTAATGCCATGACAAGCGGCACAAGTGCGAATTTCACCGGCTTGGAACGTAATCCAATTTCTTTCTCTGACGACAGGATTGCCATCCGCATCAGTAGTTTGCCAACTGAGTGCGCGGCCAGTGGGGACGAAGGCAGCGGTGGAGCCATCTTGTGCGATCTTGACACTGCTTTGCAGTTCCGGACGTTTGCTGTTCGGTGCTAAATTTTCAGCGGCAAATTCTTTAATCGGTTGCGCCAAATAGCGACGACCAGGGCGATCGACGTAGGCACGCAGTTGTTCGGCCTGCACGATTTGGAAATGACTGATGTCGTAGACTTTTGCCGTGGGGTTAGTGATAGATAAGCTCTGCTTGCCACCGGGTACGCGCAAATTATAGGGCTGTTGCAAGTCAGCTCGATCTCGGCTGGTTTGGTCGCGCGTGACAATCAAGGCTAATTGACGCTCGCTCAGCCATTGTCGTAATTGTGCTTCGCTGATGTTTTCTTCGGCGAGCACAGCCCGCTCCGGCGCTTCAAGTGGGGTTGTGGCGCGTTGTACTTGCTCTTGCGGCCGGACTTCTACCGCATCGAGTTCCCATAAATTGCCCTCATACTCTTGTACACGTTTGCCATCCCACCATTTCAATTTCTTGCGTATGCCTTTGGTGAGCATCTGTTGCGGCACGTAGTAAGATTTTTTCTGATCAAAACTCAAATAACGCAGTCGTAAATCTGGCAAAAATTGTTCTTGCTCTGGTGGTAAATGTGCAGAGGTATGGCTCGCTACTAAACGGCCATCGGACAAAGGTAAAGGATTGCGAAAACGTCCTTCGGGTAAGTTGTCTGTGTTCACAGGCGAGGTGACCGCAGTGACGCTGACCTGTTCAGGATTGATACCCGGATGTGCTTGTACACGCACGATAGTATCGGTGGTAAATGAACCGGATTCACGGGCGTTGATGGCGTAATACACGCCCGCTTGCAAGGGGTCTTCACGCAAATGAAATAGACCACCTTCGCGTCGGACACTGAGGCGATTCTGATGTAGATGATTAGCGGTTTGATTGCTAAGATGAGGGTCGTCCATAAAGCTCGGCGTCAGGTAGCCAAAGACAAATTCATGTAAGCCGATGTGATTCAAAGTTTCCTCACTGCTGCCATCTTGGTTCATCTGCCATAGCGTAAAGAAGTTGCTGCGAAACGCACTGACACGACCATATTTGCCAGTCTGACCGACGCGTGATTCGGGGAAGAATTCCTCGCGGTTAGCCAGTGCTTTGGCATTCGCACTTTCATCACTAAAGTTGAATGATTTAAAGGGGAGCGCTACACCATTTTTACTTGCGTCGCGGTCACGATCAGCAAGTTGGTCTTGCTGTAGATGATCCCAGCGCGTGAACAATAAACGCCCAAAACTATCGATGATAGGGTTAAAGGCGCCGCTCGGCGTATGGTTGAGGAGTTGTAGACGTTTGTTGGCGTGTAGCTTCCAGATGCCAGTGACGCTCGGTGTTGCTTCATATTCGTCTAGTTGCGGATACAAATCGGGCGCGCCGTTGAGAGGCCGGTCAGAGGTGAAAATGATGCTGCCATCGCTGCCGTAAATCGGCGATAGATTATTGTATTGGGTATCCTGACCATCGACTCGAACGATATTGGGTCTTACTGTCGATTTCGTTGCGCCCGATTCATCGTTGAGGAAATCGCTGATCTCGTATATTTGCCAACGTGCGCTGTGTAGTGGGTTAGGTGGTGTGCTGTGTACGGAACTTGTATTTTTTTCTGATGCTAAAGGGGCACCAATCAGCATGCTAAATACGGCTTTTTTTCCACTCCAATGGACGGCGGGCTCTCGTACTGCAATCGCTTTTTCAGCTTGCAGGCCATCGTTGCCAAAGCCAGCTTCGGCAGTCAAATTACGTAGACGACCGTCAGGGTAAACAAGCATTAAGTCGCCACCGCGCGGCACTTTGTCTGGGGCGGTTTGGTGATTGGCGAAAGCAGACAGGCGGCCATTTTGATCGCGGTCTATTGGTGTTTGCGTCACAAATAAAATCGGAAAACTCTTTTTTACATGAGGCTTTTGAATGACGTCGACGGTGATACTTGCGCTTGTTTGGATTCCTTGTTGATCCGTGGCGGTGAGTGTGTAAACTTGACTCATGCTGGGCTGAATTGTTAATTCGCCATTGGACGATAAGGGCGCGTCAATGCCTATCACCTTGAGTTCGACTTTTGTGTCCGCGCTCAAGTTGGTGCGCCATCTTAGTGAGCTTGTTTGGCCTTGTTCGATCACGCATTGAGTGCAAGTGAAATCGAGAATGTGTACTTGTTGACTAAGGCTCGAGTTAACCTTGTTGGATGACTTCTCACAGGAGCTAAGAACAATCGAAAGGCCAACCGAAAGAGCAACAATCAACAGCGCTTGATAGGCAGTACGAATCAACATAAAGAACTCAGACTTGGACGTAGACTAGGTGTAGTGGTGGAAAAGAGATTGGGTTCAGTATGCACAAACCTGGTCAAATTTGGAAATATGGGACGAAACACCGCAATCGCGGTGTATCTTACTTGAGTTTTCTTGCGACTTAGTTCAATCTTATACTGCTTTATAAAAAAGAAATACTAATAAGCCCGAAAACACACTGAGATAAGCAGAGAGAAGCCGAGTGGACGCGTTGGAAGTCCAATGCGAAACACGCGCGCCAGCCAAGAATAGGAAGTTTGAAAATGAAGAAAATATTATTTGCGATTCAGAGCGCGACGACAAAACGAAATATTGTGACTGTAGCTGTTACCGCAATCGGTGTTGCGGCAATCGTCACGGCCTGTGGCGGAACAAATGGTAATTCCGCGCTTTCATCGGGCAATACAAATACAGGCAACACCGGAACAGGTAATACCGGAACTGGTGCCATTGTAGGGCCGCCATGGCTAAGTTATGGCAGAAATGCGCAACATGATGCGCTGGCTGGCGTTGCCACTCAAAGTTTTAACAAAATTAACTGGCAGACTCCAGTCGATTTGGCGCCGCAATATACGCAACAAGGCTATCTCTTGGTGCATTATGGTTCGCCAGTCATCACGGCTAAAAACACGGTGGTATTACCTGTCAAAACTGCTGCGGATTTGGTCTATCGTTTTGAAGCAAGAGCGGGTGGGAATGGTGCCTTGATTTGGTCTGAAAACTCTGACTACATCATGCCGGAACATCGTTGGACACCAACATACAATGTCACTCTTACTCCGTCGAATCGGGTCTACGCGCCTGGTGCTGGCGGCAAAGTGTTTTATCGCGATGACGCGGATGCTGCCACAGCGACACTCAAGACCCAAGTGTTTTATGGCGATGCGGTCTATGCCGCAAACAAAGCCGCACTTGATA
>CALKVB010000200.1 GCA_937996605.1 uncultured Oxalobacteraceae bacterium
ACGCTATTTACACCACTACTGCCCCCAAAACCGCTGCTCATGGTTTCATCTTGCGACTTTGTCCATGCCGACTTTGGCTTTATGAGAGAAGTCAGGGTTTTCTAGTCTTCCGGCTTATTTCTAATAAATAATCAAGAAGTTAAGAAATCAGATGACGTCTATACAAGACAAGGTCACATTTAACAAAACAGGGTAGGGAACCCGTAATTAGACACCACTTTTGCAGGCCCTGTCAATCCATTTCGCCCGTTTTATGCGTTTCCCGGATGAGTTAATGAAAAGAAATTTGCTCGTGCCTGTGGATAACTATTGCCGCGAAGGGTAGAATAGTAGGCTTGGAAGTATTGCCGTCAGACATCAGAATTTTAATGCTTAGTTAACACTTTGCGGTCACATAGCTCCATTATAATCAGGAATGATTTCATTCTGGTTTGCGGTTGTGGGCTACAAAAAATGGGTGAGCAAAAATAGGCGTTGGCATAGGCAAAGCAGTATCACCAAGAAAAAAGTGGAATCGGCGATTCAAGAGATCGACGGTTTTGAGAAGAATAAATCTTAAGTAAATAGTAAAGCGATTCATGGAAAATTTCTGGCAAGCCTGCTCGTCACAATTAGAACAGGAACTCACGCCTCAGCAATTTAGTGCTTGGATCAAGCCTTTAACGGTTGTCGACTTTGAAGAAGGTCGTCTGCGTATTGGCGCACCTAATCGCTTTAAATTAGATTGGGTTAAAGCCCAGTTTGCAGGACGTATCACCGAATTCGCCTCCCAGTTTTGGGATGACACCGTCGATGTAGAATTTATCATCGATCCGCGTGCAGGCAAAAAACCTGTTTCTACCACCACCCCGCCCGCCAACTTAGGCGAAGGCAATGGTGCAGATCACAGTCAACGTACATCGCAAGCGGGTACCAGTGATCTGGTGCATCATGACCCCGTGCCAGAAACCGCACCGCGTCGCGATAACTCCCGTATTAATTTTGATCTGACATTTGATAGCTTCGTGACCGGTAAGGCCAATCAATTGGCTCGGGCGGCAGCGATTCAGGTCGCCAATAATCCTGGCGTATCCTACAACCCACTCTTCTTATACGGTGGCGTGGGCTTGGGTAAAACGCATTTGATTCATGCGATTGGCAATCAAATCTTGCATGACAAACCAAACGCACGTATTCGTTATATCCACGCCGAACAATATGTGCGCGACGTGGTGACGGCGTATCAGAAAAAAGGTTTCGACGATTTCAAACGTTATTACCATTCGCTCGATTTGTTGTTGATCGATGATATTCAATTCTTTGGCGGCAAGAGCCGTACGCAAGAAGAATTCTTCTATGCCTTCGAAGCGCTGATCGCTGCCAAGAAACAAATCATTATTACCAGCGATACCTATCCGAAAGAAATTTCGGGCATGGACGATCGTTTGATTTCGCGTTTTGATTCCGGCTTAACAGTAGCGATTGAACCGCCAGAGTTAGAAATGCGCGTGGCGATTTTGCTCAAGAAGGCCTATACCGAAGGTGTAAATTTCTCGGATGACGTGGCCTTTTTCGTGGCGAAACACTTGCGTTCTAACGTGCGTGAACTCGAAGGCGCTTTGCGTAAGATCTTGGCTTACTCACGTTTCCACGGCAAAGACATCACGATTGATGTCGTCAAAGAAGCGCTCAAAGATTTGTTGTCGGTACAAAATCGCCAGATCTCGGTTGAAAATATTCAGAAGACTGTCGCCGACTTTTTTAATATCAAAGTCGCTGATATGTATTCCAAACGTCGTCCGGCCAATATCGCCAGACCACGTCAGATTGCCATGTATCTGGCAAAAGAATTGACCCAAAAAAGTTTGCCAGAAATTGGCGAGTTGTTCGGTGGACGTGATCACACCACGGTCTTGCACGCAGTACGCAAGATCGCTGCTGACCGCGCCAAGAGCCCAGAATGCAATCACGAATTGCACGTGCTGGAGCAGACTTTGAAGGGATAGTTGGATTTGAATGTCCCCTCTCCCGCAAGCGGGAGAGGGTTAGGGTGAGGGCGGTTCAGTAACGAAAAAGAATCTTAGTAATGCGATCGTGAAAGTCGGATGTTTTTAAAGCTAAGCGATATCGTTTCAGATTCTGATGCGCCCTCATCCCCAACCCTTCTCCCGCCCGCGGGAGAAGGGAGTAAAAACAGTAATGTAGGGCGGGTGAAACCCGCGCCGCAGTTCGGGTGAAAATGGAAGCAGCGTGATTCATTGCCGAACGACGAGAAACAAAGAACGTCATTCCCGCGAAGGCGGGAAACCAGTGGCGTAAAGGTGGTAAACCGAAAGACGCTGGATCCCTGCCTGTGCAGGGATGACGGCAAAAAGTTTTGAGCAGTAATTAAGCGGTTATTAAGCAGTAAAGCGGCGTAGGATTTACGCAAAATTGGCCACCAGGTTTGGGCAGTTTTTCGCAAGTCCTCCCAATGTGAAGTAAATGCAGCATCCTTAGGAGTAAGGCAGCTGCGTTGGCTAGGCGTGTAACCGAAACACGGTGAACATAACAAAGCCAGCGTTGATTGTGCCGAAATCCTAATCCCTTAACATTGATTGAGAGAGGATACAAAATGCAATTGGTCAAAACCCACAGGGATACCCTACTGCGGCCCCTGCAAATTGTGAGTGGTATTGTCGAGCGTCGGCACACATTGCCGATTCTGGCCAATATCCTCATCCGCAAAGACGGCGAAAAAGTATCGTTCTTGTCGACAGACATCGAAGTACAAATCACTACTCACGCCGAAATTGGTTCAGGTGGCGACGTCACGGCGACTACGGTTGCCGCGCGTAAGCTACTCGATATTTTGCGCGCACTGCCAGATGACAATGATGTCACTCTGAAGCTCGACAATAAAAAGATGAGCGTGCAGTCGGGTAAGTCTCGCTTCTCTTTGCAAACTTTGGCAGCAGAAGAATTCCCAACGGTGGCGCAAGCTGAGCATTTCAATGCGAGCGTTAGCTTGCCGCAAAAGGCGTTAAAACACTTGTTTAACATGGTGCATTTCTCCATGGCGCAACAAGATATCCGTTACTACTTAAATGGCTTGTTATTAGTCGTTGATGGTAAAAACGTGATTGCAGTGGCAACCGACGGTCACCGTTTAGCCTACGCGCAAGTACAAGTGGAACAAGAATTCGCGCGTCAAGAAGTCATCATTCCACGCAAAACAATTTTGGAATTGCAACGTCTGTTAGAAGATAAAGACGACAACGTGCAACTCGATATCGCTAACAATCAAGTTAAATTGACGTTCGCCGACATCGAATTAATTTCAAAATTAGTCGAAGGTAAATTCCCTGACTTTAATCGTGTGATTCCTAAGGGTTACAAAAACAACTTCACCTTGAGCCGTGAAAAATTGCTGCGCTCCTTGCAACGCGTAGCGATTATGACCTCGGATAAATTCAAAGGCGTACGTTGCGTAATCGAACCAGGTTTGATGCGTATTTTGTCGACCAATGCGGATCAAGAAGAAGCGGTTGAAGAAATCGAAATCGATTACGGTGGCGATAGCGTCGATATCGGCTTCAACGTGACTTATTTGTTAGATGTGTTGAATAACCTCAAAGTCGATCAAATCAATATCGCTTTAGGTGATTCCAATTCATCCGCTTTGATCACAATTCCAGATAACGGTGATTTCAAATACGTTGTCATGCCGATGCGGATTTGATGTCTTCCCCCCCCTTCTCCTGTGAGCGGCGGGGTTGAAGATAAGGGGGGGGGAAGAGGGGCGTTCAGCAACCGATAAAAATCTTAGTACTCGGATTTCGAGTTCGCTAAATTTTCGTCCTGATGCGTGATTTAACCACCCTCACCCCAACCCTCTCCCGCTCGCGAGAGAGGGAGTATAGAAAACGTAGGGCGGGTGTAACCCGCGCCGCCAAGCCTTCGGGCACCTGAGCAGCGCGGGTTGCATCCGCCCTACAAGAAACAAAGAACGTCATTCCCGCGCAGGCGGGAATCTAGTGTCGTTAGTAGGAAGAACATTCCTTCCCCTTGAAAGGGAGGGAATTTAAAACAAAGTACTAAAAAATCGCAGCCAAAAGCTGCTTGTTAATTTCAGAAGGTAGCCATGTCAGAGAATACCCAAGACAACACACCAGCCGTTCCAGAACCAGCAAGTGCGGCCGCATCTGCAAGTTATGGTGCGTCCTCGATTCAAATTCTCGAAGGTCTCGAAGCCGTGCGTAAGCGCCCCGGCATGTACATTGGCGATACTTCTGATGGTACGGGTTTGCATCACTTAGTTTTCGAAGTTTTGGATAACTCCATCGACGAATCTTTGGCTGGCCACTGTACTGAAATTAACGTCACGATTCATACCGACAATTCGATTTCCATCACCGATAACGGTCGTGGTATTCCAACCGGCATCAAGTGGGACGACAAGCACGAACCTAAACGTAGTGCGGCTGAGATTGTGATGACTGAGCTCCACGCCGGTGGTAAGTTCGACCAAAACTCTTACAAAGTGTCGGGTGGTTTGCACGGTGTGGGTGTGTCTTGCGTTAACGCACTGTCCAAATTATTGAAATTGACGATCCGTCGCGATGGCAAATTGCATACGATGGAATTTTCAAAAGGCGTAGTACAAAACCGCGAATTAGAAACCATCGACGGCGTACTCTGCTCTCCAATCAAAGTCATCGGCGATACCGACAAGCGCGGTACCGAAGTGCACTTCTGGGCCGACGAAGAAATCTTCACGCACGTTGAATTCCACTACGAAATTTTGGCGAAACGTATTCGCGAATTGTCCTTCTTGAACAACGGCGTACGCATTAAATTGAACGACCATCGCACAGGCAAAGAAGAATTGTTTGCGTTTGAAGGTGGTACACGCGGTTTCGTTGAATACATCAACAAAAACAAATCTGTTTTGCATCCAACCATTTTCCAAGCGACGGGCGAGAAAATGTCGGACCAAGGCACCAACATTACTGTCGACGTTTCTATGCAATGGAACGACGCCTACAATGAACAAGTGCTGTGTTTCACCAATAATATTCCGCAACGCGACGGTGGTACTCATCTCACCGGTTTGCGTGCAGCGATGACACGTGTCATCAACAAATACATTGAAGAACACGATTTCGCGAAAAAAGCGAAAGTCGAAGTGTCGGGCGACGATATGCGCGAAGGTTTGACTTGCGTATTGTCTGTCAAAGTACCAGAACCTAAATTCAGTTCACAAACGAAAGATAAGTTGGTGTCATCTGAAGTGCGCGGCCCAGTGGAAGAAATCGTCACTAAAACACTGACCGACTACTTAATGGAAAAACCAAACGACGCCAAAATCATTTGCGGCAAAATCGTTGAAGCGGCACGTGCCCGTGAAGCAGCCCGTAAAGCGCGCGAACTCACACGTCGTAAAGGCGTAATGGACGGTTTAGGTTTGTCTTCTAAACTCGCCGATTGCCAAGAAAAAGATCCAGCGCTGTGCGAACTCTATATCGTCGAGGGTGACTCTGCGGGTGGTTCAGCCAAACAAGGTCGTGATCGTAAATTCCAAGCGATTCTGCCTTTGCGCGGTAAAGTTTTGAACGTTGAAAAAGCACGCTTTGAAAAAATGTTGTCGAGCGAACAGATCACCACACTGATCGCCACACTCGGCACCAGCATTGGCCCAGACGAATTCAATGTCGAAAAACTGCGCTACCACCGCATTATTATCATGACCGATGCGGACGTCGACGGTGCCCACATTCGT
>CALKVB010000201.1 GCA_937996605.1 uncultured Oxalobacteraceae bacterium
GCAAATGGAAGTGTTTTAGAAAATTTGAGCTTGGCGAGGTGGTCGCAGTTTGCGACCACCACGTCTTTTTCCGTGGCATTCAAGACAAACATAAAATCACTAGGAAATCGGCCCGCATTCCGCTTCACTTGCTCATTTAGTCGTTTAGTTTGCACACCATATAAAGCAGCCAAATCCGAATCAATCATCACCCTTTGACTGCGCAATATCAAAATTCGCTTTTCGATCTCAATTAATGTTGGAGACGCATTCATTGAACTCATTGAGTTTCCTTATTGTGCTGGTCAGAAAAGGGGGACGGCTTTCACACCTGATGATTCGTAGATGCGCCCCAACTCGTCAAAAGTAGTAATTTAACATGTTTTTCAGTTAATCAAGGCGACCCAATCTGGACCGACGCTTTATTTACAATTGCATGGCGATATCCGCATGAAGTGAACTTATAGTCATACTTGCTATCATTCCCGTGAAAGCGGGAATCCAAGTTCAATAGGATTAGCACACAAAATCAACATGGATTCCCGCTTTCACGGGAATGACGATAGGCGAGTCAGTGCAAAGGCGCGGCATAGAAAAGTCCTCAATTCACTAGAATCAGCACCTAAAACCACTGTGGATTCCCGTTTTCGCGGAAATGACGTTGGAAGATGGTCGCGGCAAAAAACAGCCATAGGATATCGACAAACCCAATGCTAAGTCTCTGATTTCTAAAATAAAACCTCCTTTTTTAACTTTCTTCCTTGAAAAAGCGCCACCCCGCCCATATAATTAGCACTCAGCGAGAGAGAGTGCTAACAATGTTTTTTAAACACTTCCGCATTTATCTCAAGCAAGACATTTTGATGTGATGGCGTTTGGCTTGCCAAGGCAGCTTGAAAACAAGTTGCAAACCATTCGGCAACGACAAACATCGCACATCGTTTTACTTTGGTATTTTTACTTTTGTAATTTTTTTAGGAGTTAGTATGAATCTTCGTCCCCTGCACGATCGCATTATCGTTAAACGTTTGGATCAAGAAACAAAAACAGCATCCGGTATCGTTTTGCCAGATGCAGCAGCAGAGAAACCAGATCAAGGTGAAGTACTGGCTGTAGGTAACGGCAAAGTTTTGGACAACGGTTCTGTGCGCGCTTTGGAAGTCAAAGTCGGCGACCGCGTATTGTTCGGCAAATATTCTGGTCAGGCTGTCAAAGTTGACGGCAATGAAGTATTGGTCATGCGTGAAGAAGACATCTTCGCAATCGTCCAAAAATAATTTGAACGCCTGATTAAGCTACTGCGCGTTCGGATTTTGAATCTGCGATGCTCATCGTACCTTTGTACGATTGCGCTTCTTGATCCAAACTCCAAGCGCTCGCTACGCTTACTCAGCCCTTCAAAAATCTTATTCGAATTTGCTCTTTTTTTGTATGAGCTGGTTCGAAAACAAATTCAGAATTTCATCCTTATTCGGAGAATATAAACATGGCAGCTAAACAAGTCGTATTTGGCGATGACGCACGTGCAAAAGTAGTTAACGGTGTTAACGTTTTGGCGAATGCAGTAAAAGTCACTTTGGGCCCTAAAGGTCGTAACGTTGTATTGGAACGCTCTTATGGCGCGCCTACCGTGACGAAAGACGGTGTGTCTGTTGCGAAAGAAATCGAGTTGAAAGACAAGCTCGAAAACATGGGTGCACAATTGGTGAAAGAAGTGGCTTCTCGCACTTCTGACAACGCTGGTGATGGTACAACTACAGCGACAGTATTGGCACAAGCTATCGTTCGCGAAGGCTTCAAATATGTTGCAGCGGGTTTCAACCCAACTGATTTGAAACGCGGTATCGACAAAGCAGTAACAGCATTGGTCGCTGAGATCAAAACTTTGTCTCGCCCAACAGCAACAAACAAAGAAATCGCGCAAGTCGGTTCTATCTCTGCAAACTCTGACCAAAACATCGGTGACATCATTGCTAAAGCGATGGACAAAGTGGGGAAAGAAGGCGTGATCACTGTTGAAGATGGTAAGTCTTTGGACAATGAATTGGATATCGTAGAAGGTATGCAATTTGACCGTGGTTACTTGTCTCCATACTTCATCAACAATCCAGAAAAACAATCTGTGATTTTGGAAAACCCATTCATCTTGTTGTTCGACAAGAAGATCTCCAACATCCGTGATTTGCTCCCAGTATTGGAACAAGTAGCGAAAGCAGGTCGTCCATTGTTGATCATCGCTGAAGACGTTGATGG
Organism: uncultured Oxalobacteraceae bacterium; assembly: GCA_937996605.1. Classification (GTDB taxonomy): domain Bacteria; phylum Pseudomonadota; class Gammaproteobacteria; order Burkholderiales; family Burkholderiaceae_D; genus Undibacterium. Next base: position 2,233 of record CALKVB010000201.1, read on the forward strand.
CGAAGCATTGGCAACTTTGGTTGTCAACAACATCCGTGGCATCTTGAAAACAGCAGCTGTTAAAGCACCTGGCTTCGGTGATCGTCGTAAAGCAATGTTGGAAGACATCGCGATTTTGACAGGCGGTAACGTGATCGCTGAAGAAGTTGGTTTGACTTTGGAAAAAGCAACTTTGCAAGATCTGGGTCAAGCAAAACGCGTAGAAATCGGCAAGGAAAACACCACAGTAATCGATGGCGCAGGTCAAGCAATCAACATCGAAGCACGTGTAAAACAAATCCGTGCACAAATCGAAGAAGCGACATCTGACTACGACCGTGAAAAATTGCAAGAACGCGTAGCGAAATTGGCTGGCGGCGTTGCAGTGATCAAAGTTGGTGCTGCTACTGAAGTTGAAATGAAAGAGAAAAAAGCACGCGTAGAAGACGCATTGCATGCAACACGTGCTGCGGTTGAAGAAGGCGTGGTTCCTGGTGGTGGCGTTGCTCTGTTGCGTGCTCGCGCAGCGGCTGGCGTGATCAAAGGCGATAATGCTGATCAAGACGCAGGTATC